>DASYZF010000378.1:0-12450 GCA_035946515.1 Gammaproteobacteria bacterium
CCTGGACAAGGACCGCGAGTTCCTGAAGCGCGGCGGTGTGTTCACGGACGACGTGCTGGACGCCTACATCGGCCTCAAGATGCAGGATGTGACGCGCATGCGGATGACGACGCATCCCGTGGAGTTCGACATGTACTACTCGCTCTAAGCGAGATGATTAGGAAGTAGGAAGAAAGACATGGCCGCAGGGATGCGGCCATGTTTTTTATGGATGGCACTGCCCCATCCCTGTTGCCGTAACCGCCCCCGCCATCCATGGCGGGTCGTGCGCCGCATGCGGCGCACCCATGTCCTTTCGGAGCTCCGTCATGCGGGTACGTCTTGCGAAGCCTAGCGATGCGGCTGCGATCAATGACATCTACGCGCCGCATGTCAGCGAAGGCGCCGCCTCCTTCGAACTGAGCCCTCCCAACGAGATGGAGATGGCCGAACGTATCCGGCGCACCGTGCGCGAACGGCCCTGGCTCGTATACGAGGACCGAAGCGATATTTGGGGTTACGCCTACTCCGGCAAGCACCGGGAACGGCCCGGCTATCAGTGGTCCGTGGAGGTGTCTGTATACGTGCACTACAGCAAGCACCGGACCGGCGTGGCGCGGGCACTCTATGCCGAGCTTCTCCAGGAGCTCACCCGCTTGGGGTATTACAACGCCTACGCCATCATCACGTTGCCCAATATCGCAAGCGTCGGCTTGCACGAGTCATTCGGCTTCGTGCCCGTGGGGGTGTGCCGGAACGCGGGCTTCAAGCTAGGGCGTTGGTGGGACGTAGGTTGGTGGCAGAAGAGTCTGCGTGCTTACACGGTCCCGATTGGAGCGCCTGTTTCGTTGGAGGTATGAAGACGCCACGGCCGGGACTCTAGTCCCGGCCGTGGCGTCTTGAATAGAAAAGCTGGTGTGCCGCGGGGATGGGGGGAAACGGCACACCAGCAAGAGGCCGGGAGTGGGGTAGCTCCCGGGCGGCCCCACAGGGAGAAGAGGGGCCGCAGTCACGCGCGGGCGCGCGTGATTCGTCAAAGCGGTTCTGTCATCGATTTAACAGTTTGGACTAGACCGTCCAGTCCAATCTAATCATAGTCCCGGACTTGGGTATTTTCAAGTCTTAAATGACCTTTGGTCATTTGAGCTTGAGGGCGGACCGGGGATGCACTACTCTGCGGGCATGAAGCGTTTTTTCAAGGTCCTGGCTCTGCTGCTTTGCGGTCTCGCCGTGCTCTCGGCCGGGTACGGCGACACCCTCTACAAGTGGGTGGATGAGCAGGGCAACGTGCATTACTCGGATAAACCTCACCCGGGGGCCACCCGGCTGCACCTGCCCAAACCCACCACTTATGCGGCCCCCACGGCCGCACTGCCTGAGACTCAGAACGATTCACATCCAGCACCGGCCCCACAAGAGCAGGGATACACCAGCTTCGAGATCGCCTCGCCCTCACCGGACCAGGTGTTCTGGAACGTGCGGAGCGTGACGGTGAGCTTGAGCATGCAGCCGGGCTTGCATCAGGGAGATCAGGTCACCGTCACCCTGGATGACAAGACCATCGGCCTCGGATCCGCTACCACAGTCACTTTCGACGACCTGGATCGGGGTGAGCACACCGTCCACGCCACCGTCTCGGGACCCGGGGGCACCATGATCGCCAAGCCCGTGACCTTCTACATCCAGCGGGGAACGAAAGGGACGCACTGATTTGGTGCATATGCACTATAATGGTGCATAGCCTGGAGTCAGTGTGGATCCAAAGTCTTTGCCTTCCAGCATCCTGGAAAACCAGACCACGGCACTGCTGTGGTTGGATGCCGGTCTCCACCTCCTCTACCTGAACCCTGCCGCCGAGACCTTGCTGAAGCTGGATGGCCGTCAGACCCTGGGCGCCCCGGTGGGGAGCAGCCTGTCTGGGTCGCCAGAACTGCTGTCTGCCCTGACCCGTGCCGCCGAGCGGCGCGAGGCCTACACCCAACGGGAACTCAGGCTGAGCCTGGAGGGAGGCGAGGCCGTCACCGTGGATTGCACTGTGACGCCGGTGGCGGAGCCGGACGGGGAAGCGCCGCTCCTGGTCGAGCTCGTCCCCCTCGACCGGCACCTGCGCATCAGCCGCGAGGACGCGCTCATCGCCCAGCATGCCGCCAACCGCCTGCTGGCCAGCAACCTGGCCCATGAGATCCGCAACCCCCTCGGGGGCCTGCGCGGCGCGGCCCAGCTCCTGGACCGGCGCCTGCCGGACGAAGCGCTGCGCGAGTACACCCGCATCATCATGGGCGAGGCCGACCGGCTCACTGCCCTCGTGGACGCCATGCTCGGGCCCGCGCGCCCGCCGTCGCTGGACGACGTGAACATCCACGAACTCGTGGAGCACGTGGCGCGGCTCATCGAGAGCGAGGCGCCCGTGAGCCTCGAGCTCGCGCGCGACTACGACCCGAGCCTGCCGGATCTCAAGCTCGACCGCGGCGAGATCATCCAGGGGCTGCTCAACCTGGCGCGCAACGCGCGCGAGGCCCTCGCCGACCGCGGGCGGCTGTTGTTCCGCACCCGGGTGCTGCGACAGTTCACCATCGGCTCACGCCGCCACCGCCTCGTGGCCTGCGTGGACGTGGAGGACGACGGGCCCGGCGTCGCCCCCGAGCTCCTGGCGCGCATCTTCGCGCCGCTCGTGAGCGGCAAGCCCCACGGCACGGGCCTCGGGCTCTCCATCGCCCAGGAGCTCGTGAACCGCCACGGCGGGCTCATCGAATGCGCGAGCGCTCCGGGCCGCACCGTGTTCTCCATCCTGCTGCCCCTGGACGAGATGTCATGAGCAAGCAACAGATAGAAGTCTGGATCGTAGACGACGATCCCACCCTGCGCTTCGTCATGAACGAGGCCTTGCAGCAGGCCGGTTTCGAGGTGCGGCTGTTCACCGCCGCCGAGGAGGCGCGCCAAGCCCTCGCCACGCAGCAGCCGGCGGTGCTGGTCTGCGACGTGCGCCTGCCGGGGGAGAGCGGTTTTGACCTGCTGCGTTATCTCCGCCAAGAGCGGCCGCGGCTCCCCGTGATCGTGGTCACGGCCCACGCGGACCTGGAGAGCGCTGTGACCGCTTACCGGGGCGGCGCTTTCGAGTACTTGCCCAAACCCTTCGACCTGGATGAGCTGGCGCTGCTCGTGAACCGCGCCGCTCAGGCCCATGGCTCCGCCGAGGTGGAGGTGGCGCCGCCCGGGGAGTCAGAGCAGCTCATCGGCGAGGCGGCCGCCATGCAGCAGGTGTTCCGCACCATCGGCCGGCTCAGCCAGAGCCAACTCACGGCCCTCATCACCGGGGAGTCGGGCACCGGCAAGGAGCTCGTGGCCCGCGCCCTGCATCGGCACAGTCCGCGGGCCAAGGCGCTGTTCATCGCGCTCAACACCGCCGCCATCCCCGCGGAACTGCTCGAATCGGAACTCTTCGGGCACGAGCGCGGGTCCTTCACCGGCGCCTCCAGCCGCCGCCTCGGCCGTTTCGAGCAGGCCCATGGCGGCACGCTGTTCCTGGACGAGATCGGCGACATGTCCGCGGCGCTGCAGACGCGGTTGCTGCGGGTGCTGGCGGAAGGGGAGTTCTTCCGCGTCGGCGGCCATGAGGCCGTGAAGGTGGACGTGCGCATCATCGCCGCCACCCACCAGGACCTGGAGGCGCGCGTGGCGGCGGGCGAATTCCGCGAGGACCTGTTCCACCGGCTTAACGTGGTGCACGTGCACATGCCGGCGCTCAGGGAGCGACGCCAGGACATCCCGCTGCTGTTGGAGCATTTCATGGGTGCCGCGTCCCGGGAGCTGAACGTCGTGGGCAAGCGCCTCACGCCTGCGGCGGTCGCCGAACTCAAGTCGCGGCCCTGGCACGGCAACGTGCGTGAGCTCAAGAACTACTGCCGCCGTCTCATGCTCATGGCGCCGGGGCGCGTCGTGGACAAGGCGGAGCTGCCGGAATCATCGGAGCAGAGGCGGGGCATGCCGCGCGGCGGCGACTGGCGCCAGGCACTGCGCGCGTGGGCGGAAGAAGAGCTCGCCGCCGGCCACTCCGAGTTGTTGGAGGATGCTCTGCCGGAGTTCGAGAAGATCCTGCTGGACGCGGCGCTCGCCAAGACCGGCGGCAAGCGTCAGGAAGCGGCGAAGCTCCTGGGTTGGGGGCGGAACACCCTCGCCCGCAAGCTCAAATCCACCTCAGGTTGAGGAGGCGATATGGCCATCGAAGCATCCCTGGAGAACCGGGAAAACCACCACGCCGTCGCCGTGGCGACGAACGGCATGATGCACGAACTCGGCATCCCGCCGCGCCACAACGGTCGCGGCTCCAGCGTCAACGGCGGGGAGGTGCTGTGCCTCGCCCTAGCCACCTGCTACTGCAACGACATCTATCGCGAAGCGAAACCCCGGGGCATCGAGGTGATCCGGGTGAACGTGGATGTGCAGGCGGAGTTCGGTGCCCCGGGGGAACCGGCGAGATCCCTCGGCTATCGCGCCACGGTGGAGGCCCGCGCGCCGGAGCAGGCCATCCGCGAACTGATGCAGCATACGGACAGGGTGGCGGAGGTCCAGGCCACGCTGCGCCAGGGGATGAAGGTGCATTTCGAGATCGCCGAGGCCCTGAGCGTGGGTTGAGCCACCAAGCGATGAACTAGTGCGTGCGCGCCCTGTCCCATGGAATGCGCCACCATCCCATGGAGACCCCATGCACCGCTCCGCTCGACTACGTGTCCTCTCCACCTGTCTCTGCATCGGAGCCACCTTGTTCGCGGGCGCCGGCGCCGCGGACCCAGGCAAGGCCGGCCCCTACCTGACGCCGCAGCTCCAGAAGGGCCAAGTCTTCGCCAACGTCTTCTCGAAAGCCCTGGAAGTGCGTGGCGAGGGTTTCGAGCCTTATAGCGGTCGTTACAGCGGCACCGCGGCGTACAAGGTGCTCGACCCCGATTCCTCCAAGCCCATGTTCGATACCCGCTCGCCGGCTTTCGACAAGCCCGACTATCACGCCGTCGCCACCCTGGCGGACGGCGGGCAGGACTGGTGCGAGCAGGACCAGTGCACCGTCGATCGCCAGACCAGCGGCCCGATCTTCAACCCGCTCCTCTGGGGCGTTCCTGGCGGCGAACTGAAGGTGGGTCAGACTTGGCAGGTGGCTGTCACCGAACCCTGGGAGATAGGGCCGGCAGGCAAGGAGACGGTGCGGGTGGTGAGCCTCGACCCCGCGGCGGGCATCGTGACCCTGGAGCGGGAGGGGAGCGGCAGCGGCAAATCCCAGGACGACGAGCGCAAGCTGCCCATCACTGTGAAGGGCAAGAAGCTGGACGCCACCGTGAAGGCGGGGACATCTACCTGGAGCGGTCTCACCACCCTCCAGCATGGCCTGATCCTGAACGATGAGATCCTGATCCGCCGCCCGGTGACCCTCCAGACCGAGGCGGGCAGCTTCAGCGGCGAGGAGACGGAGTACACCCTGCTGAATTTGATGCCCGCCATGGGCATCAGCTATACGGCCGGTTGAACCCGCTCAACCTGCCGCGCAGGCTTCGAGCTTCTGCCCCGGCAGGTTGAGGGCGCCGGTGAGCTGGCCCACGTTATTGAGCTTGTGACGGGCGAGGTAGTCGGCGATGCCGGCGTTGAGCTTCTTGCACACGAGGGGGTCGTAGAAGAGCGCGGTGCCGACGCCCACGGCGGAGGCCCCGGCCAGCAGGAACTCGATGGCGTCGTTCACGCTGGTGACGCCGCCCTGGCCGATGATGGGGATGCCGTGGGCCTTGGCCACCTGGTAGACCTGCTGCACCTTGAGCAGGGCGATGGGTTTGATGGCGGGACCCGAGAGGCCGCCCTGGAAGTTGCCGATCACCGCCTCGCGCTGCTCCACGTCCACCGCCATGCCCATGAGGGTGTTGATCACCGCGAAGCCGTCGGTGCCCGCCTCGATGCAGCGGCGCGCGTTCAGCGCGATGTCCGTCTGGTTGGGGGAGAGCTTGGTGATGATCGGTTTCCTGGTGACGGCGCGGCAGGCGGCCACCACGCGCGCCGACATGTCCGGGTCGTTGCCGAACTGCACGCCGCCTTCCTTGACGTTGGGGCAGGAGATGTTGATCTCCATGGCGTCTATCGGCGAGTCGTCGAAGCGGCGCGTCACCTCGGCGTACTCCTCCACCGTGGAGCCCGATACGTTGGCGATGAAGCGGGTCTCGGAGAAATCGAGCGTCGGGAGGATGTGCTTCACCACGTGATCCACGCCCGGGTTCTGCAGGCCGATGGCGTTCAGCATCCCCGAGGGGGTCTCGTAGACCCGGTGTGGCTTGTTGCCTAAGCGGGCTTTAAGGGTGGTGCCCTTCAGGCACACCGCGCCGGCGTCCCGGTTGGAAAAGCCCTCCACCCGCGTATATTCTTCGCCGAACCCGACGCAGCCCGAGAGCAGCACCAGCGGCGTATCCAACGCCAAGCCGCAGAAGCGGCTCTTGAGGGACTCGGGGTGAGCGCTGGATTCTTTCATGCGAGGCGGCGATGTTTCACGTGGTGTTGTTCCAGCCGGAGATCCCGCCGAACACGGGCAATATCATACGCCTCTGTGCCAACGCCGGGGCGGCACTGCACCTCATCCATCCCCTGGGTTTCGAGTTGAGCGAGGCGCGGGTGAAGCGCGCCGGCCTCGACTACCATGAGATGGCCACGGTGCGGGAGCACGTGGACCTCGCCGCTTTCAAGCGGGACGTGGTGCCGGCACGCTTGTTCGCCGTCTCCACCCGCGGCACCCGCCGCTACACCGACGCGGTCTACGCGCCGGGCGACGCCTTCCTCTTCGGGCCCGAGACCCGCGGCCTGCCCCAGGACCTGCTGGATGCCATGCCCGAGAGCCAGGTGCTGCGTCTGCCCATGCGGCCCGATAACCGCAGCCTCAACCTCTCCAACGCCGTAGCGGTCCTGGTCTACGAGGCCTGGCGTCAGCAGGGCTTCCACGGCGGCGATTGAAGCATCCAGAGCGGCGTACACTGGTGACGTCACCGCGGTGCGACGATCTTCCATGAATGATCAGGACAGCGACCCGCCAACGGATTTTTTCCAGGCAGGGCCGGAACTCGGCAACCAGTATCTGGACGACCGGGCGTTGCGGGCCTGGTTGCAGGCGCAGCTGCCAGCGCCTGTATTGCAGGGCATCGCCCCTGGCCTCGAGCGCCTGGGAGCGCGGGCGGGCGGCGAGATGCTCGCCCTGGCCGCAGGCGCCCAGGCCCGGCCGCCGCGGCTCGTGCCTTACGACGCCTGGGGCCGGCGTGTGGATGACATCGAGGTGGCGCCGGAATGGCGGGCGCTGCACCGCATCGCGGCGGAGGAAGGCATCGTGGCCGTGGGCTACGAACGGCGCGAGGGGCCTTGGTCGCGCCTGCATCAGTTCGTGCGACTCTATCTCTACACCCCGTCCTCGGCCATGTATTCCTGTCCCCTCGCCATGAGCGATGGTGCCGCGCGGGTCATCGAGCTCTACGGCAACGCGGACCTGAAGACCCGCGTGTTCCCCCATCTCGTGAGCCGCGATCCGGAGGCGCTCTGGACCTCGGGCCAGTGGATGACCGAGCGCCGCGGCGGCTCGGACGTGAGCGGCACCGCCACCGAGGCGCGGCGCATGGCGGGCGGCTTCCGCCTTTACGGCGACAAGTGGTTCACTTCCGCCACCACTTCCGAGATCGCGGTCACCCTGGCACAGGACCCTGACGCGGGAGGCAAGCTCAGCCTGTTCCTGCTGGAGCTGCGGGATGCCGACGGCCGGCTGCGGGGGATACGCATCAACCGCCTCAAGGACAAGCTCGGCACCCGCGCCCTGCCCACGGCCGAGCTCACGCTGGAGGGCACGCCGGCGCTGCGCCTGGGCGAGCCCGGCAAGGGCGTGCGCCACATCGCCACCGTGCTCAACATCACGCGTCTCTACAACGCCGTGTCCGCCGTGAGCTACATGCGCCGCGGCCTGGCGCTGGCGGAGGATTACGCCGGCAAGCGCCTGGCCTTCGGCAAGCCGCTTCGCGATCACCCCCTGCATCGGGAGACGCTCGCCGACCTCAAGGCTGAGTTCCTGGGAGCGCTGCATCTCGTGCTGCACCTCGGCGTGCTGCTGGGGAGGGAGGAGATCGGGGCCGCGAGCGCGGAGGAGAAGCTCTTGCTGCGCCTGCTCACCCCCGTGGCCAAGCTCTACACCGCCAAGCAGTCGGTGGCCTCTGCCAGCGAAGTGCTGGAATGCTTCGGCGGCGCGGGCTATATAGAAGACACCGGGCTGCCGGTGCTGCTGCGCGACAGCCAGGTGCTGTCCATCTGGGAGGGCACCACCAACGTGCTGTCCCTCGACGTGCTGCGGGTGCTGGAGCAGCCGGAGGCGGCGCCGGTGTTCAGCGCCGTCCTCGAGCGGCGCATCGCGGCGCTACAGGGGCGGGAGCTTCAGCCCGCCCGAGAAAAGCTGCTGACCGCCTCGCGGGGCCTGGGTGCTTGGCTGCCGGCGGCACGGCAGGCCGGGCGCGAAGCACTGGAGCGGGATGCACGGCGGCTCGCGTTCAGCCTCGCCCGCCTCTATGTGGGGGTATTGCTGGCCGAGGCGGTGACAGCGGGTCATGTAGAGGCGGATGTGCTGCGCCGCGCCTGCCGCGCGCCCCTGGCGCCGGTGCTGGAGCCATAAAAAAGCCGGGCGCGTGCGCACGCGCCCGGCTCGATCATCTCCACATCTTATTGCTTGAGCAGGGCTGTCGCCTTGTCCAGCTCAGCGCTGTATTTATCGAAGGTATCCGCCAGCACCACGATGTACTGGGTGGCCGTGTCCCACTGCTGCTCTTCGATGGCCTCGCGCACACCCGGCAGGGTCTTGGCACCGTAGCCCGTGTAGAGCCCGGCCGCGTAGATCATGTGCTTGAACCAGGGGCGTCCCGGCAGGCCGCCGGAATAGAGCAGGTCCTGCTCCATGCCCTGCAGCTGATGGTTAAGGTCCCCCAGGCGGCCCGCGTCCAGCTTGAAACCGCCGGCTGCAGCGGCTGCATAGGCCGCGTCGTAGGCGGCGGCGCTGGCTTTCAGCTTCACGAGCGCGTTGTCGAGTGGCGCGAAATCGAGGAAGGGCACGGGTTTCGCTTCCGGCGGCGGCACGCTGGTCACGGTGGGGTCCGCCGCCAGGGTGAAGGCGTGGTTCGCGAGGAGCTTGTCCAGCTGCTCGTTATGGGCGCGTTCGTTGTCCGCCAGGGAATGCAGCTGGCCCACGTAGTCCGACACCGTGTCGGCGAAGGGGCCGTAGCTGAAGGGCAGCACGTCCGCATCCGCGAAGCGCAGCGCGGTGTGGCCCGCCACCTCCGACATGGCCACGCCGTACTTGAAACCCGGGTCGCCGAAGCGGTTGTAATGGTCCCAGGAATCGTAGAGCGAATGGTAGTCGCCGCCCTCGCCTTCGCCGGCGAAACCGATATCGAGCGAGGCGATGCCGAGATGGTCCAGGAACACGGTGTAGTCGGAGCCCGAGCCCAGGGCGCCGAGGGGCAGGTCCTGCCCCGAGGCGGCGAGTTTGGCGAGCTTGTCATCGTCGCCGTTCTTGGACAGGGCGTCGGCCTCGATCCGCGCACGCAGCCGGTCGGTGACGCTCACGCCGGTCTCGGGATCGATGACGCCGGCGGCCAGCTGGTCGAACATGTGCTGCAGCGAGTGCGAGCCCTCCGCATTCAGGAAGCCGCGGCTGTTGTTGTCGGTGTTGATGTAGATCACCGCCTTCTTCTGCAGCTGCTCTGCGTTGGTCTCGCTCCACTCCGTGGAGCCGAGCAGGCCCGGTTCCTCGCCGTCCCAGCTCGCATATACCAGCGTGCGTTTCGGACGCCAGCCGGTCTTGAGCAGCGCGCCGATGGACTGGGCTTCGTTCAGCAGCGCCACGTTGCCCGAGAGCGGGTCGTCGGAACCGAACACCCAGCCGTCGTGGTGGTTGCCGCGCACCACCCACTCGTTGGGATACACGCTGCCCTTGACCATGGCCACCACGTCGTAGATCGGCTTCTGGTCCCAGTTGGAGATCACCTTGAGGTGCGCCTTCGCCGGACCCGGGCCGATGTGGTAGGTGAGGGGCAGGGCGCCGCGCCAGGTGGCGGGCGCCACCTCGCCGCCGAGCGCCGCGAGGAAGGGCTTGGCGTCGTTGTAGGAGACGGGCAGCACCGGGATCTTGAGGACGGTCTTGGCGTCCTTCAGGTTGAAGCTCCCCGGTTCCCGCGGCGAACCCCTGCCGGGGGTGAGCGGGTCGCCGGGGTAGACCGGCATGTCCGCTACCGAGCCGCGCTGCACGCCATCGCCGCTGCGGAACGGACCCTTGGGATAGACATCACCCTGCCAGTAGCCGTCATCGCGCGGGTCGGAGTAGATGATGCAGCCCACCGCACCGTGCTCGTAGGCGAGCTTCGGCTTCAGGCCGCGCCAGCCTGAGCCATAGCGGGCGATGACGATCTTGCCCTTCACGTCCACGCCGTGGCGCGCCAGCTCCTTGTAGTCGTCGGGCATGCCGTAGTTCACGTACACGAGCTCGGCGGTCACATCGCCGTCGGCGCCGTAGACGTTATAAGGCGGGAGCACGCCGGTGAGACCGGAAGTGCTGTCTCCCGCCACCTGGGGTTCATGCAGCGCCGCCTTGAAGGAGCTGGGCGCCACGAGCTCCAGTTCCTCCTCTTTCGGCGTGGGATAGAGCACGTAGAAGGTCTCGATCTGCGCGTCCCAGCCCCAGCTGCGGAACAGCTTCAGCATCATCTCGGCATTGGCCTTGTCGTGGGGTGTGCCCACGTTGTTGGCCGCCGAGGCCATGTCCTTGTTCCAGGCGCTCTGCTGGGTAGCGCTCAAGCCCGCGTCGAAATTCTGTTCCAGGGCGGCTTCCGCGGCCGCATCCGGGGAGGTGAAGCCGACCATGGCCGGCGCATGATCGGCAGCGGCGCCCAAGGCCGCGCCGGTCAGGAGGGCGGAGGCCAGGGACACCAGGAATCTCGAGGATTTCATGCGCATGGCGACCTCAAAAGCGGGAGGAGGGGAAACGGGGGATTAGATGATATGCCGGTAATAAGGTTCCAACACGGCATTCGGGACTTATGTCTTCGAGCAGACCCGATCCCGGGTGCTTAGCTGGCGCTCTCTTGCTTGAGCGCCCGGTTCATCAGGGTCTCCACCGCCGCGCGCGGGTCGAGGCCCTGGTAGAGGATGCGGTAGAGCTGTTCCGAGATGGGCATCTCCACCTTGAGGCGGGCGGCGAGCACGTGCACCGCTTCCGCCGCGTAGACGCCTTCCACCACCTGGCCGATGTCCTTGGCCACCTCTTCGCGGTTTTTGCCGCCCGCGAGCCCCAAGCCCATGCGCCGGTTGCGGGACTGGTCGTCGGTGCAGGTGAGCACCAGGTCGCCCAGGCCCGCGAGGCCCTGGAAGGTCTCGACCTTGGCGCCGAGCCTGAGCCCCAGGCGCGTGATCTCCGCGAGGCCGCGGGTGATGAGCGCGGCGCGGGCGTTGGCGCCGAAGCCGAGCCCGTCGCTGATGCCAGTGCCGATGGCGATGATGTTCTTGACCGTACCGCCCACCTCCACGCCGGTGAGGTCCTCGGAGGTGTAGGCGCGGAACACCGGACTCGCCACCGCCTGGGCGAGGTCCGCGGCGAAGGCCGCGTCGTTGGAGGCGACGGTGACGGCGGTGGGCATGCCTTTCGCCACTTCCTTGGCGAAGGTCGGACCCGAGAGCACCGCGTAAGGCGTGTTCTGCCCGAGTGTCTCGCGCGCCACCTCGTGCAAGAGCTTGCCGCTGCCCTGTTCGAAGCCCTTGGTGGCCCAGGCGAGGCGCAACCGTCCCGGCCGGCAGGCGGCGATCTGCTTCAGGGTGTCGCGGAAGCCGTGGCTCGGCACCACCACCAGGAGATCGTCGCAGTCCGCCACCAGCCGCGGCAGTTCGAACTCGATATCGAGCGGCTCCGGGAACCGCACTCCCGGCAGATAGCGCTTGTTCTCCCGGTCCTGGGGTAGAGGGTCGAGCTCGCTCTTGTCCACCGACCAGAGCCGTACGGCGCGGCCATTGCGGGCCAGCAGGATGGCGAGCGCCGTGCCCCAGGAGCCGGCGCCGACGATGCCGATGGCGGTATTGGCGCTCAAGCCGCGCCCGGGATCAGGCCGCGGCGCCGGGGCCGGCGCCCTGCAGGGTCTGGGCGTAGACCGCGTCGAAGTTCACGGGCTGCAGCAGCAACACCGGCATGCCGCCGCGGATCACGAGATCGGAGACCGCTTCGCGGGCGTAGGGGAACAGGATGCTGGGGCAGTAGCTGCCGATGATGGCGCCGCGCTCGGCCTCGTTGAAGCCGATCACCGCGAACACGCCCGCCTGATGCACTTCCACCAGGAACAGCGGTTTCTTGTCGGATTGCGCCTCGATGGTGATGCTCAGCACCACCTCGACGCTGTTGGCGTCCAGCTGCTTGGTGTTGGTGCGCATGCTCACCTTCACCTCCGG
>DASYZF010000379.1:0-1794 GCA_035946515.1 Gammaproteobacteria bacterium
CATCGAGGTCCTCTCCGGCCTCGACCCGGTGCGCAAACGCCCGGGCATGTACACCGACACCTCCCGCCCCAACCACCTCGCCCAGGAAGTCATCGACAACAGCGTGGACGAGGCCATCGTCGGCCACGCCAAGAAGATCGAGGTCATCGTCCACAAGGACGGCTCGCTCTCGGTGCAGGATGACGGCCGCGGCATGCCCGTGGACATCCATCCCAAGGAGAAGATCACCGGCGTCGAGCTGATCCTCACGCGCCTGCACGCGGGCGGCAAGTTCTCGGACAAGAACTACCAGTTCTCCGGCGGCCTGCACGGCGTGGGCGTGTCGGTGGTGAACGCCCTGTCCAACAAGCTCGAGGTGTGGGTGAAGCGCAACGGCAAGCGCTACCACATGGGCTTCAAGGACGGGAAGCGCTCCACCAAGCTGGAGGAGCAGGGGGACGTGGGCAAGGCCAACACCGGCACCCTGCTGCGCTTCTGGCCGGATCCCAAGTATTTCGACAGCCCCAAGTTCTCCATCCCGAAGCTGAAGCATGTGCTGCGCGCCAAGGCGGTGCTCTGCCCGGGCCTCACGGTCAAGTTCATCAACGAACAGACCCTGGAGAAGGAGGAGTGGCATTACGTCGACGGCCTCAAGGGCTACCTCGTGGATTCCCTGGAGGGCGCCGAGTACCTGCCGAGCGAGCCCTTCGTGGGCGGCGTGCAGCAGGGCAAGGAGGCGGTGGACTGGGCGGTGGTGTGGCTGCCGGGCGAGGGCGGCGAGATCTTCAACGAGAGCTACGTCAACCTCATCCCCACCATCCAGGGCGGCACCCATGTGAACGGCCTGCGTACCGGCATCACCGAGGCGGTGCGCGAGTTCTGCGAGTTCCGGAACCTCGTCCCCCGCGGCGTGAAGCTCGCGCCCGAGGACATCTGCGACCGTGCGGCCTACGTGCTCTCCCTCAAGATGGCGGACCCGCAGTTCTCCGGCCAGACCAAGGAGCGGCTCTCATCCCGCGAATCCGCCACCTTCGTGGGCGGTGTGGTGAAGGATGCCCTGGGGCTCTGGCTCAACCAGCACACCGAGGCGGGCGAGCAGATCGCCCAGTTCGCCATCGAGAACGCCCAGGCGCGCCTGAAGACCGCGAAGCAGGTGGTGCGCAAGAAGATCACCGCCGGCCCGGCCTTGCCAGGCAAGCTCGCGGACTGCACCAGCGGTGACCCCAGGCAGTCAGAGCTCTTCCTGGTGGAGGGCGATTCCGCCGGCGGTTCCGCCAAGCAGGCCCGGGACCGGGAGTTCCAGGCCATCCTGCCCCTGCGCGGCAAGATCCTGAACACCTGGGAAGTGGAGCCGGGCGAGATCCTGGCCTCCGAGGAAGTGCACAACATCAGCGTGGCGCTGGGCGTGGAGCCCGGCTCTTCCAAGCTCGACGGCCTGCGTTACCACAAGGTCTGCATCTTGGCGGACGCGGATTCCGACGGCAAGCACATCGCGACGCTGCTCTGCGCGCTGTTCGTGCGCCATTTCCGGCCATTGGTCAGCGCCGGTCATGTGTTCGTGGCCATGCCGCCGTTGTACCGCATCGACATCGGCAAGCAGGTGCATTACGCGCTCGACGACGAAGAGCGGGACGCGGTGCTGGCCAAGCTCGCCAAAGAGAAGGTGAAGGGCAAGCCCACGGTGATGCGCTTCAAGGGCCTGGGCGAGATGAACCCGCCGCAGCTCCGGGAGACCACCATCGCCCCCGAGACCCGGCGCCTGGTGCAACTGACGCTCGAGGCCAAGGACCAGACCGATAAGCTCATGGACATGCT
>DASYZF010000380.1:0-1542 GCA_035946515.1 Gammaproteobacteria bacterium
CTAAGTGATTTGTTAAGAGAGTATCAATCGTATGACGTCTATTTATGTCGGCAATCTGCCTTTTTCCGCTAACGAAGATGAAATCCGTCAGAAGTTCGAGCAGTACGGCGCCGTTCACTCGGTGAAGCTGATCTCGGACCGTGAGACCGGCCGTCCCCGCGGCTTCGGTTTCGTCGAGATGGATCAGTCCGCTGCCCAGGCCGCGATCCGCGAGCTCAACGGCAAGGACATGGGCGGTCGTCCGCTGCGCGTCAATGAAGCGCAGCCGCGTCAGCCCGGTGGCGGTGGCGGTGGTGGCGGCGGCGGTGGCCGCGGCCGCTGGTAAGCCGTCAGCAACTAAATCGTCTTAAGCTGACTTGCTAAGCCCATGACCCGGCCCCATAGAGGCCGGGCATGGGCTTTTTTGTCTCTATGGGGGCATGACAAGCATCACTACCGCGGCTCCCGCCGACTGCCTAAGATGGCCGTCGGATACGGGGATATCTGCAACGAACCCCATGGTTTCGCGGTCCTATTTTCGATAGGCGCCACGGGACTACAGCCTCAAAGCGACAAAACTTAAGAATCGGGAGGGATCACATGGCTACGCAGGCGACGGCTTTCGGGACCCTGGTCAACATCTTCCTCGAGCCCAAGAAGGCCCTGGATGACATCCGCGGCCATGACGGCTGGCTGTGGCTACCGCTCATCATCGTCGTGGCACTGGGTGTCGGCTTCCAGCTCTGGTACCTGCACGTGGTGGACTTCGGCTGGCTGGTGGACCAGACCCTCGCCCCCAAGGCCGCGGACATGACGGCCGACCAGCTGCGCGCCGCCCATGACCGCATGACCCCCGGCAGCTTCACCTTCTTCGGCGTGCTCGGCACCATCGTCGTGGTACCGGTCTGGTACCTGCTCCAGGCGCTGTACTTCTTCATGGCCGCCAAGCTCGGCGGCTACAAGGACCAGGCCTTCGGCACCTGGTTCAGCTTCGTGAGCTGGACTTCCTTCATCGGCGTCCTGGGCTACGTCGCGAGCGGCGTGTACCTGCTCAGCACCAACAGCCGCCAGATCAGCTTCGTGGACGTGGATGTGAGCTCGCTCAACACCCTGCTGTTCCATGTGCCCTATGCCCACCAGGGCCAGGCGCTCCTGTCGAGCCTGCGCATCACCACCCTCTGGTCCTGGGTGATCATGGCCTTGGGGCTCGCCCAGTGGACCGGCAAGAGCATCGGGCGCGCGGCCTTCACCGTGTTGCTGCCCTACGTGGTGGGCTATGCGATCTGGGGCGTCATCGCCATCATCTGACGCGAACCACGGCCATGACGAAACAACGCAAGCTCATCACCCTCCTCGCCATCGCCGGCGGCCTCGTGCTGCTGGTGCTCATCTCACGCCTCACCAGCCGCGGCGGCGGCGAGCAGGTGGAGATGTCCAAGGTCGAGCCCCGCACCATCATGAGCTCCATCCTGGCCTCAGGCGAGCTCCAGTACCTGAACCCGGTGGAACTCAAGCCCGAGGTCATCGGCAAGATCAGCGATATCCCGGTGAAGGAAGGCCAGC
>DASYZF010000381.1:0-7221 GCA_035946515.1 Gammaproteobacteria bacterium
GGGCCCATCCCCCGCCGTCATCTGAGATACTCGCCGATCAGCGGAGCTGTACGGGATGACGGTGACAATGGTCATGAGCAAAGTGTTACAAGCGGTAATTCATTCCCGCAGTCCCGCGGTTTACCATCTCCCCGAACCCAACGACGGAACCCTCCGACCATGTCACGCCTGAACCTGAGTCCCGCCCTGATCGCCCTGCTCCTGCTCTCCACCCTCCCTGCCGTGGCCCAAGCCGCGGACGAGGCTCCGCCCGCCGCCACCGCGGCGGCCCCCAGCGCCCGGGCGGACGAGGACCCCCAGGACCAGCTGCTCAGGGCCGCGGCCACGCAGCCCGGTTCGGGCTGGATCTTCGGCGGCGGCCTCGCGGCCACGGACCCGGGCTACGTGGGTTACTCCCGGGAGTACACCCCCTTCCCCCTGGTGTTCTACCACTACGGCCGTTTCTTCCTGGCGGGCATCACTGCGGGCTACCTGCTCTCGAACGGCGACCACTACCGCTTCTCGCTCATCGCCACCCCCGAGTTCAACCGTCTGAAGGCCAGTGACTCGCCCCAGCTCACGGGCATCCAGTCGCGGCAGTGGTCCATCGACGGGGGCATGGGACTCGAACTCTTCGGCGCTTGGGGACGTTACAACGTCGGCGTGGTGCATGACCTCTTGGACCGGAACAACGGCACCAGCATCAACACCGGCTACCACTACCCCATCCACATGGGTTCGTGGACACTGACCCCGGGTCTGGGCCTGAAATGGGAAAATGCGAACCTGACCAACTACTATTACGGCGTGAGCCCGGCGGAGGCCATCCCCGGCCGCCCCGCCTATTCGCCCGGCAGCGCCACCAACCCCTTCGTGGAGATCGGCCTGTCCACCTCCCTAAGCGAGCACTGGCAGCTCCATAGCGACCTGCAGTACATGCGCTTCGGGAGCGCCATCCACGACAGCCCCATCGTGGACCGCTCCGGTACCACGACCATCTTCATCGGACTCGTCTACAACCTGAACTGATCCAGATGTCAGGGTTTCGGGTGCTCCGCGAAGAATGACCAGATGATGTCAGTGGCCGGTACCTTCGGGTCCGGCTTGTCCAGGATCAGCGATAGGCGGTCGCCGCCCGGCCAGTCGTGGCCGCCGCCCTGCACGATGTAGTAATCCACCGCCGTGCCCGCGTCGCAGCCGCCGTAGTCGATCATGTGCAGGTCTGTGGTGTCGGCGTTCACGGTCACACTGCAGCCGTCCTGCCTCTTCCAGAAGTCGATGCTCTGCTGCACCGGGGGCCGGTCTTCCTTGTCGTAGGCCTTCTTGCCCACGCCGCCGTCCATGGGTACGTATTCATCCCTCGTGCCCTGGATGTCGATGACCGAGACCTTCTGGCTCGGCTGGCACTGGTCCACATCGGTGATGCCGGCCACGGGGCCGATGGCGGCGAAGAGGTCGCTGGCTTCGCAGGCTAGGCGGTAGCTCAGCATGGCGCCGTTGGAGATGCCGGTGGCGTAAACCCGCTTCGGATCCACCGCGCGCTGCTTCTCCACGTCGGCCACCACGGCGCGGATGAAGCCCACGTCGTCCACACCGTGCTCCTTGGCATAGTCGCAGCAATGCCCCGAGTTCCAGGTAAGGAAGCCGTCCTTGCCGAAGGCCTCCCGCAGCGGCCGCGGTTTGCCGGTGCCGTCCGGGTACACCACGATGAAGCCGTGCTGGTCCGCCTCAGCATCGAAGCCGGTCATCTTCGCCACGCTGGCAGCGTTGCCAGCGCCGCCGTGGAGCACCACCACGAGCGGCAGGGACCCGGCGGGCGCCTGGGCCGGCAGGTGCAAAAGGTAGCTGCGCTTCAGGCCGCCGTGGTCGAGACTGTGTGCCTCGTCCGGGTTCCCGGCAGCCTGGCTCGCGCCGGCCAGGGTCAGCAGGGCCAGGGTGAGAGTGACGAGGGATGCTTTCACGGTCATGCTCCTGTAGCTCCTGTCAGGCATAACGCAGAGGACGGGTAAAGGTAACAGCCTTGGGCTAAGCTAGGGGGCAAAATGGAAGGGGGATCGAGCATGGTGCACCGCAAGACCGTCCGCAATTTCGGCCGCCAGGTCATCGCCGTGATCGAGGACTTGGGGCTGCTGCTCATCCTCATCGCCACTGCCGTCGCCATCGGCCAGGTGGCCTGGCACATGATCGCGGACCGCGAGGTGCAGCTCGCGGACCTGCTCCTGGTCTTCATCCTCCTCGAAGTCATCACCATGGTGGAGAACTACTGGCGGGTGGGCAAGCTGCCGGTGCGCATCCCCCTCTACATCGCCATGGTGTCCATGGCCCGCTACCTGATCCTGGACACCACCGACGCCCACGACGTGCACGCCCTGTTCATCACCGGGGCCATCCTCATCCTCTCCCTGGCCGTGTTCGTGGTACGCTTCGGCCACCGGAAATTCCCCTACGAGAACGAAGCGGACGAATACGCGGACTACTGATGACAAACGAGAGCACCCAGACCGTCGACATGGATTTCTACTCGGACTTCGTGAGTCCGTACTGCTTGCTCGCGGCCCTGCGGCTCGAGAAGCTGGCCCGGCAGGAAGCGCTCACCCCCATCTGGGTGGCTTTCCTGGTGCGGCCCCATGGTTCCGGGCCACTCTCCGGCGAGAAGCTCGCCGAAGCCGAGGCCCAGCGTGAGGCGGCGGCCGAGACCCTGCAGCAGGAGTTCGGCCTCAAGCTGAACCCGGGCCCCATCGGCCTCGACCCTTACGATGCCCACCTGGTCATGGCCCATGCGAGCCGCGAGGGCAAGAGCCTCGCCCTCGGCATGGCACTGATGCGCGCCTACTGGCTGGAAGGCAAGGCCATCGACGACCGCAAAGTCATCGAGCAGGTGGCCGTGGCCGCCGGCTTCACGGCCGAGGAAGTGCGCCAGGCCTGGGACGACGAGCGCAACTCCTACTTCGTGCGGCGCGGCATGGAGATCGGCGTCGGCCACGGCATCCAGAGCGTGCCCACCTACATCGTGGGCCGCGCCTACCTCGTCCAGGGCGCCACTGACTACGCGCACCTGGAAGAGACCGTGCAGACCGTCAAGGAAGAACGCAGAAAGGCGGGATGAACGGCGTCGCGTTCCTCCGGCGCGAACCTTTCCTGGCGGTGAGCCTCGTCTCCGCCGCCCTGTTCTTAGTTCTAGGCAGCTCCTGGCTCAAGGACCTCTCGAACCCGTCCTGGTTCGGGTTCATGTTCGCCTGGCTGTTCCTTGCCATCCTTTTCTCCACCTTCGCCGTGGTGCGCCACGCGGAGGGGCTCGCGGTGCTCCTGGGCGAGCCGCTCGGCACCCTGGTGCTCACCCTCTCGGTCACTGGCATCGAGGTGATGGTCATCGCCGCGGTCATGTACACCGGGCCTGTGGGCTCGACCCTGGCCCGGGATTCCATGTTCGCGGTGGTGATGATCGTGCTCAACGGCATGGTGGGGTTCTCGCTCTTGCTAGGGGGCCTGAAGCACCACGAGCAGGAATACAACCTGCAGGGCACCAACGCCTTCCTGGCCCTTATCCTGCCGCTCTCGGTCTTGAGCCTGGTGCTGCCGGACTATGCCTCCGCGGACTTAGGTCCCGTGTTCTCCACTCCCGAAGCGGTCTTCCTGGTGATCATGTCCATCGGGCTCTACGCTATCTTCCTCGCCATCCAGAACGTGAGGCACAAGGCCTATTTCCTGGGGCCGGCGAAGCAGAAGGCGGAGTCGGAGCACCACGGCCATGAGGCTCGGTCCCTGCCCTACCACGCGGTGCTGCTGGGCCTCTATCTCCTGCCCCTGGTGGTGCTCTCCAAGAAGCTGGCCCTGCCCATCGACTACGGCATCCATGTACTGAAAGCCCCCTCGGCCCTGGGCGGCTTCCTGGTGGCGGTGCTGATCCTTTCACCCGAATCCCTGGGCGCCGCCCGGGCGGCCCTGGCCAACCAACTGCAGCGGGCCGTGAACATCCTCATGGGCTCGGTACTCGCCACCATCAGCCTCACGGTGCCGGCGGTGCTGCTCATCGGCTTCATCACCCACCAGCACATCGTGCTGGGCTTAAGCGCCGTGAACGTGGTGCTGCTGTCGCTGACACTCGTCCTCAGCATGCTCACCTTCGCCTCGGTGCGCACCAACGTGCTCCACGGTGCCGTCCACCTGCTATTGTTCCTCGCCTACTTGATGCTGGTCTTCGAATAGGGAGCCCAGACTCGTTCGGAGAATTTCTTGAGATTTCCCTTGACACAAAGTTTTCCTGGACTAGACTTCCGCGGTCTGAATGAGACGGAGATCCCCATGGACAGTAGCCCTACCAGCACGCACCCGCTCCGGTGAGACCGGGCTTTAGGATCACGTCTTAGTAGACTCCTTCCTTCTGCCGCTGCCTCCCCGTACCGGGCGAGGCAGCGCACTTCCAAAGGTCCGGCCTCCAGACCCATTCCCAGTGCGCTGCAGACGAGACGACCGACCCCCGGCCGCGAGGCCGCGGGTCATCCGTAACCGAACTGCAATGAGTATCTGCTATGAAAATCGCACGCATCTGGCTGAGACTTGCCTATCGTTTCACCCGCCGGCGGCTGTCGGCGGCCCTGCGTTCCCGTCATGGGGACGACCACACCGCTCCCGATGACCACGGGAACAACGGCCTGCGCTTCGGCAGCCTGGTGAGTCACCACCGGGAGATACCGGGAGGCCGGCTGTTCTGAAGACTGAAGCCAAGGGTGGGCCGGTCAACGGCCCGCCCTTACTCCACGAGCATAAGATTTGGGTGGGATATGAAGAAGAACGCGACACTTGATGCATTCATGATCGGGGTGGGGCTGCTCCTGGCAGTGCCGGCCTGGGCTGATGTCACCCCGGCGCCCGCCGCCGCCACTGAGGCCCAGCCCTGGGTGCCCGTGCTGCTGGCCGCCCAGTACAACGGCATCAGCCAGCACCTGCAGCCCTTCGACGCCAAGTACTCCGGCCCCCAGAGCCTGCCGGCGGACGGGGACGACGCCACCAGCAAGACCTTCGGCATCTACTTCGGCATGCAGCTGCCTGCACACTGGCAGGCTTACCTCGACATCGAGCGCTTCGTGGGCGACGGCATCGGCAACGCCCAGGGCCTGGGCAGCCCCACGGACGGCGACGTGGTGCGCGCCGGCACGGACCTGCCCAAGGACGCCTACATCGCCCGCGCCTACCTGCAGTACCTCTTGCCCCTGGGCGACGAGACCTCTCACGCGGACCGCGCCCAGGACCAGCTCCCGGGCGAGGTTCCGGGACATGCCTTTCTGTTCAAGGTCGGCAAGCTCTCGGTGGGCGACGACTTCGACCAGAACCGCTATGCCAACAACACCCGCACCCAGTTCGAAAGCTGGACGCTGGTGAACAATGGCGCCTTCGATTACGCCGCCGACACCCGCGGCTACACCGACGGCCTGGTGTTCGGCTATCTCCAGTCCGGCTGGTCCATCAAGTTCGGCCGCTACCGCATGCCGGAGCGCGCCAACCAGGAGGCCCTGGAGTGGCCGCTCAACCTCGCCCACGGCGACAACCTGGAACTGGACCTGATGCCCGCCGGCGGCACGGTGATCCGGCTCCTCGCCTACAAGAACGTGGCGCGCATGGGCATCTATGAGGAAGCCATCGCGAAGGCAGAGGCCAGCGGCGGCACGCCCGATATCGTGGCCGACGACGCGGAGGGTCGGGAGAAGCACGGCTACGGTTTGAACCTGGAGCAGCCCCTAGCGGATGGCGGCGACACCGGGCTCTTCCTGCGCTGGGGTTGGGACGACGGCCGGACCGAGACCTTCGTGTTCACGGAGGTGGACCGGCATCTCAGCTTCGGCGCCCAGGTCTCGGGAGCCCACTGGGGCCGTGAAGACGACCGGCTGGGCGTGGCGCTGGACATCAACGGGCTTTCCGCCAACCACGCACGCTACATCGAACTCGGCGGTTGCGGCTTCGAGCTTTGCGATGGCAAGCTGAGCTACGGTCGCGAGGGACTGTTCGAGACCTATTATCGGATACAGCTCGGGCGCTACGTGCAACTCAGCCCCGGCTTCCAGTTCTACGAGAACCCGGGCTACAACCGGGACCGGGGCCCGGCGCGCATCTACGGACTGCGGCTGCACCTGCAGTACTGAAGCGGCTCAATCCTTGGGCAGGTCCTGGCGGTTCCACCAGCCACCGCCCAAGGCCTGGAACAGGGCCACGGTGTCAGTGTAGCGGCTCGCCTCGGCCTGGATGAATCCGATCGCCGCCTGCTGGTCCAACTGCTCCGCGCTCAGGACCGAGGCATACCCGGTCTCTCCTGCCTGCCACTGGCGCTTGGCGATGGCGAGGGAGACGTCGGCCGCGTCCTTGGCGGCGGCGGCGGACTGCAGCGCCGCCGAATCCTCCTGGATGGCATGCAGGCTGTCGGCCACGTTCTGCACGGCGGTGAGCACGGCGCTCCTATATTGTTCCGCCGCCTGGGTGTAGGCGTACTTCGCGGCCTGCTCCTTATGCTCGAGCGCACCCCCTGCGAACAGCGGCTGGGTCACATCCCCCGCCAGGGTCCAGAAACCGGTGCCGGCTCGGAAGATCTGGTTCGCTGCCAGGGCCATGGCACCGGCGTCCGCGGTGAGCGTGAAGCTCGGCAGGCGGTTGGCGGCGGCGATGCCGATGGCCGCGCTCGCGGCGTGCAGGTTCGCTTCCGCCTGGCGCACGTCGGGCCGCTGCTCCACGAGCTCTGAGGGCAAGGTGAGGGGCAATTCCTGGGGCAGCGTCAGGTCCGAGAGTCCGATCGCGGCCTCGCCGCCCGGCCCCGGGAATCCACCGGCGAGGGCCGCGAGCAGATCCTGCTCCTGGGCGAGCTGCTTCTGCAGCGGCGGTAGGGTGGCAGCCACCTGGGCCAGCTGCGCTTCCTGGGCCGCCACATCGAGGCGGCTCGCGTAGCCGGCGGCGGCCTGGGCCTTGAGCATGCGCAGGAGCTCCGTCTCGTCATCCACGAGTTTCTGGGTCGCCTCCACCTGGGCGCGCAGGGACGCGGCCTGGATGACGGCCATGGCCACGTTGGCGCTCAAGGCTATGTGGGTGGCCACGAGGGCGAAGCGGGCCTGCTCCGCTTGGGCGTTCAGGAACTCCACGGAGCGGCGGTTGAGCCCGAACACGTCCGGCACATAGGTGACGCTCACCTCAGGCGTGTAGAGGTCGAAGTGCAGGTCGCCGGAATTCGGCGTGGGCGAGAGCTGGGCCGAGGTCTTGTTG
>DASYZF010000382.1:0-2334 GCA_035946515.1 Gammaproteobacteria bacterium
TTTTGAGATGAAATCTTTTGAAGCCAAGAAGGGCAGAATCGAGATCATCCCGATGATCGACATCATGTTCTTCCTGTTGGTGTTCTTCGTGATGATCACCCTGCGCATGATCCCGGCCACCGGTATCGCCTCCAAGCTGCCTCGCAGCAGCACGGCGGTGAACATCGAACGGCCGAAGATCATCGTCAGCCTGCTCGCTGACGGCGAGATCGTGGTCGATGACCAGAAGATGACTTCGGACCAGCTCACGTCCTATCTTCTGGGTCAGGACCCGGCTCATGCCAACGTGACGATCGCCGGTGCCAAGGAGACCACTCTCCAGTACCTCGTCATCGTCATGGACGCATGCCGCTCCGCGGGCGTGACCGAGATCGGTATCGCCGCCAAGAACACCGACTAAAAAGGCCCTACCGTGGCACAGAAATACGTCTTTTCTGAAGGACTGTTCACAGTCCAGAAGCTGCGATCGCTTGGGGCGGCCGCCATACTCGAGGTGCTCATCGGCGTCGGTCTGGCGGGCATCCTGATCTATCAGCAGCTGCATCCGAGTCCGCCGCCGCCGCCCGTGCAGACGGCCGCGGTGACCATCCCGCCCAATCCGCCGCCGCCGCCGCCGCCGCCGCCGCACAACGTGCCGACGCCGCAGCCGCCGCAGCCGCAGCCCTTGAGCGAGGTGCCGCCGATTCCGACGCCGATTCCGACGCCGAATGCGGTGCCGGTCCAGCCGCCGTCTCCGCCGCCGATTCCGACGTCGAAGCCGGTGAACCAGGATACGATCATGGCCGAGTTCACCGCCAGCATGCACGCGGCGATCGAGGCCCAGAAGCAGTACCCGAAGGAAGCGATCCTCGCGGGCGATACCGGCACGGTGACCCTGTCGTTCGACTACGTGAACGGCGCGGTCAGCAACGTCAAGGTGGACAAGAGCAGCGGCTCGCGCTCTCTCGACCGTGCCGCGATCCAGGCCGTGAACAAGGCGACCATGCCGCCGAAGCCGGCTGAGCTCGCTGGCATCAGCCACTTCGTGATCTTGCTGAACTTCAACCTGGGCGGCTAAGACCTAGGCGTCGAGACCATAAAAAAGGCCCGCCATCAGGCGGGCCTTTTTCTTTGCATGAGGCCCTAGAAATCCAGGGTCTGGTCAACCTGCATCACGTCCAGCTTGGCCTTCACGTGATGGGCCTTGAGTTGCTTCCTGAACTCCTCCGGCGTGCCGGTGAGGATGGGGAAGGTGCCGTAGTGCATGGGGATCACCACCTTCGGATGCACCAGCATCACCGCCATGGCCGCGTCCTTCGGGCCCATGGTGAAGTGGTCGCCGATGCAGGTGAGCATCACGTCCACCTTGTCCATGCCGATGAACTTCATGTCTCCGAAGAGCGCGGTGTCACCCGTGTGGTAGAAGGTCGGGCCGTCCTTGATGCGGATCACGAAGCCGCCGGCCGGGCCGCCGCTGACCACTGTCGGCGCCACGCCGCTGGCCGCCGGGGGCGAGAAGGTGCCGCCGTGCACCGCGGGCACCAGCTTCACCTGCACCTCGCCGTCCAGCAGCGTCAGGGTGCCGCCGAAGTGGCCCAGGGTGCCGAAGCCCGCTTGCTTGGCGGGGTAGCCGAGCGCATCCACCATGGCGCTCCCCAGGTCGTAGTTGGTCACGAGCTGGGCGCCGGTGCGCTTGCCGATCTCCACCGCGTCGCCGATGTGGTCGAAGTGCCCGTGGGTCACGAGGATCAGGTCCACCTTGTCCAAGGCGGCCAGGTCGTCCTTGCCCTTGGGGTTCGCGGGGTTGGTGATCCAGGGGTCGATGAGGAGCACGTGGCCTTGCGGCGTCACGATCTTGAAGGCGGAGTGGCCGTACCAGGTGACGCTGGTCTTGCCGTGGGCCTGCGCCGCCGGCGCCAGCATGAGGGCGGCGATGGCGGCCAATACTGCGAGTGTCCTCTGCAACATCGGGATTCTCCGGTTGGGGGGATGGGACGGGAGACCTAAGTCTAGTCCGGTTTATTCCGGGCGCCATCGCGACGGCGGTTGACAGCCTGTGGCGCGACATGGTCTCTTACATATTGGGTGATGGAGTCCACCTTGAACCGCCCGGAAATCGTTCCGGCGCTGATGACTCCTACTGGATTGGCTAATTGACTGCCTCTGCAAAAGCCCGTCTTGGGCTTTTGCAGACTCGGCGAGCCCGGTACATGCCCGGACTCGCCTCCGCCGAATCAAGCGTTTCACGCTTGATTCGCGTGCGGCACGTCCCTGCGCCACATGGCGCCTGGTAACCGGTTCGGGAGGAGCGTCGCAATTATGTGGAATTATGTCGCCGTGGCCTTGGGCGGGATC
>DASYZF010000383.1:0-10141 GCA_035946515.1 Gammaproteobacteria bacterium
TCGGCGGACTTGGCGGGACGGGTGCGCAGCACCAGGCCGTGGAGGATGGGCAGCCAGACGAGGCGCGGCAGCGTGACCACCTTCGGGTCCGAGAGGAACTCGGCCAGATAACGGCGCAGGGCCTCGGGCTCGGGCGCATCCGGTGTGCCGAGGTTGGTGAGCAGCAGCCCCGTGACCCCCGCTCGCGAGGCGCGCGCCCCACCCGGTTCGGTGTCCGATTCGTCCATGAACGGCATTCTAGCCGACATCTCCCGGGCTGTCGGCAGGGCGGTGCTATGCTTTGAGGTGACGGCGGCGCACGCCGCTTTCCTGGGGGAGCATCGTCATGCTGAAGGAATTCCGTGAATTCGCCATGCGCGGCAACGTGGTCGACATGGCCGTGGGCATCATCATCGGCGCGGCTTTCGGCGCCATCGTGAAGTCCCTGGTGGACGACGTGATCATGCCGCCCATCGGCATGCTGCTCGGCAACGTGGACTTCTCCAACCTCTTCGTGGTGATGAAAGAGGGCCACAAGGCCGCGGGACCCTACACCACCCTGGCGGAGGCCCACGCGGCGGGAGCCGTGACCCTCAACTACGGGCTCTTCATCAACACCATCATCAGCTTCATCATCGTGGCCTTCTCGGTGTTCATGCTTATCCGCGGCATGCACCGTATGCAGGAACGGCTCACGGCGCCGACCGCGGCCACCACCAAGGAATGCCCGCGCTGCTTCTCCAGCATCAACATCAAGGCCACCCGCTGCCCGCAATGCACTTCTGAACTGAAGTAAATAAAAAGCCCCACCGAAGTGGGGCTTTTCTTTTTCCTGCATTTTCAGTCAGCAGACGCTCAAAGCGTCGCGAGCGAAGGCAGGGCTAGGCGCGCGGGCGAGCAGGAGGGAGCGTACTCTTGATGTACGTGACCGACTGCGAGTCCGAAGCGCAACAACGCCCTGCCGAGCGCAGCAGCTTTGAATCAGCGTTCCAGGATGGCGGTCACGCCCATGCCGCCGCCGGTACATATTGAGATAAGGCCGCGGCCCTTGCCCTTCTGAGCCAAGAGTTTTGCAAGCCCGCCGATGATGCGACCGCCGGTGGCGCCGAAGGGGTGGGCGAGGGCCACGCTGCCGCCCTTCACGTTGAGCTTGCTGCGGTCGATGGAACCCAAGGGCTCCTTGCGGCCGAGGCGGGTGCGGCAGTACTCCGCTGACTCCCAGGCCTTGAGGGTGCAGAGCACCTGGGCGGCGAAGGCCTCGTGGATCTCGTAGAAGTCGAAGTCCTGGAGCTTCAAGCCCGCCTTGTCGAGCATCTTGGGCACGGCATAGGTGGGCGCCATGAGCAGGCCCTCGCGCGGGCCCTGCTGGCCGGCGAAGTCCACGCCCGCGGTGGCGGTGTGGGTGAGGTAGGCGAGCACCGGGAGGCCCCGGGCCTTGGCCCAGTCGTCGGAAGCGAGCAGCACGGCGGAGGCGCCGTCCGTGAGCGGGGTGGAGTTGCCGGCCGTGAGCGTGCCCTTGCCGCTCTTGCGGTCGAAGGCGGGCTTGAGCTTGGCGAGCTTCTCCAAGGTGGTATCGGCCCGCACGTTGTTGTCGGTGGTGGCACCGTGGAACGGTGTGACCAGGTCGTTGAAGAAGCCTTCTTTCCAGGCCGCTGCGGCCTTCATATGGCTCTGGTAGGCAAGTTCGTCCTGCTCCTTCTGGGTAAGGCCCCATTCCTGGGCCATGAGTTCACAGGATTGGCCCATGTTGAGCCCGGTGCGGGATTCGGTGACGCCAGGCAGGTGCGGCTTGAGGTCCGAGGGGCGCCAGCCGAACCAGGGGGAGAGGCGCTGGCCGAAACTCTTGCCGCGGCTGCTCTTGAGCAGGATCTGCTGGAAGTGGCGGCCGAAGACGATGGGCACGTCGCTCGCCGTGTCGACACCGCCGGCGATGCCGCAGTCGATCTCGCCGATGGCGATGCGCGCCGCGATCTCCGCGGCGGTGGACAGCGAGGTGCCGCAGGCGCGGTCGGAGTTGTGGGCCGGGGTGTGGACGTTGAGCCCGCTCGACAGCACCGCCTCGCGCGCCATGCTCCAGTCGCGGGAGTGCTTCATGACGGCGCCAGCCACCACGTCGCCCAGGATCTCGCCCTTGAGGTTGTACTTCTCCACCAGGCCGGTCACGGCGGCGGTGAGCATCTCCAGGTTGCCGACGTCGGCGTAGTTGGTGAAGATGCGGCAGAAGGGGATGCGGTTGCTGCCGACGATGGCGACGGGGCGTGCTGACTGGGCCATGGGTTTCTCCGGGAAACTCGCGTTCTTAGGATGGGGGATCCGATTGCTCCATCATGCCACAGCCGTCAAGGCGGCGTGAAATTGCTATGATGCACAGGCCTTTATAAACGAGCGCGTAAGCCCTTCCGCCCCATGTCCAAGTCCGTCTCCCATTGGCCCGTCGTCAAAACCGAGGCCCGTGCCATGCTCGCCATCGGCGTGCCCATCATCGTGCACAACCTGGCGCTGGTCGGCATGGGTCTCACCGACGCGGTGATGTCCGGCCTGCTCGGTGCCAAGACCCTGGCCGGCGTGGCGGTCGGCTCCAGCGTGTGGGCGCCGGTGTTCCTGTTCTCCCTCGGTGTCATCATGGCGCAGTCGCCCACCACCGCCCACCTCTATGGAGAGGGCAAGCTCGCCCACATCGGCCGCTACGCGCGGCAGATGGCCTGGCTGTCGGTGGCCATCGGCGTGCTCGGGCTCCTGCTGCTGCGCAGCGCCGTGCCCTTCATGCAGGCCATCCACATCGAGCCCGAGATCGTGCCGGTGGCGGACGGCTACCTGAAAGCCATCGCCTGGGGCATGCCCGGCATCTGCCTCTACCAGGTGCTGCGCTTCACCAGCGAGGGCATGGGGCGCACCCGGATACTGCTAGCCGTGGCCATCGCCGGGCTCGCGCTCAACGCGGTGCTGGACTACGTGCTCATGTACGGCAAATTTGGTTTCCCCGCCATGGGGGCCACCGGCACCGGCTATGCCACCGCCGTCACCCAATGGGTGATGTTCTTCACCATGCTCCTATATATGCGCCACCGGGAGCACTACCGGCCCCTGGAGCTGTTCGCGCGCTTCGACACTCCGGAGCTGCTGCTGCAGCGCGAGCTGCTCTGGCTCGGGGTGCCCATGGCCATCGGCATCTTCATGGAGTCGAGCCTGTTTTCCGGGGTGGGGCTCATCATGGGTACCCTCGGCACCGACATCGTGGCGGCCCACCAGATCGCCCTCAACTACGCCTCCTTCGTGTTCATGGTGCCCATGAGCATCTCGCTCGCCATCTCGGTGCGCGTGGGCCATGCGCTCGGCGCCGGCGACCGCGCCGGGGCACGGCTCGCGGGTCTCACCGGCATCGGCCTGTGCATGTGCTTCGAGGTGCTCTCAGCGCTCTCCATGCTGCTGATCCCGGACCTCATCGTCAGCGTCTATACCCGCGACCCGGCGGTGAGCGCCATCGCCGTGAGCCTGCTCTACATGGGCGCGGTGATGCAGCTCTCGGACGGCCTGCAGGTGAGCGCCATGGGTGCGTTGCGTGGCTACAAGGACACGCGGATACCCATGCTCATCACCGTGCTGGCCTACTGGGGCGTGGGCTTCCCCCTGGCCTGGGCCTTCGGCATCCCGCTGCACATGAGTCCGGCCATGATCTGGGCCGGGTTCCTGGCGGGCCTCACGGTGGCGGCGGTGCTGCTGAGTGTCCGGTTCCTGAAGCAGAGCCGTGCAGACCACAAAATTCCGTAGAAAACCGCCGGTTGGCCGAAGCGGCCAACTACGGCGCTCCGCGTCCATGCTCCGCGCCCAGCACGGGGCAGACTGTCCCTGCCTGCCCGGCTCGGCCGGGCGAGCATGGCGAGCCGCATGCGGCTCGCGGCGTGCTTGCTTGAACCGGCCTCACCCGTTAGCCTCACGCATCCTTCCAGTACCAGGAGCATCCCGTGGCCCAAGGCAAACTGCGCAAAGACGCTGGTCTCATCGGCCTGTGGTTCGCCGGATTGAGTTCCACCATCGGCTCCGGCTGGCTCTTCGGGCCCATGAAGGCGGCCCAGATCGCCGGCCCCCTGAGCATCGGTTCCTGGGCCATCGCCGCCCTGGTGGTGGGCCTGATCGCCATGGTCTATGCCGAGCTTGGGCCGCTCTTCCCCCGCAGCGGCGGCCTGATGCACATCAGCGTTATCAGCCACGGCCGGCTCGTGGGACGGGTGTGGAGCTGGATCCTGTTCCTGGCCTACGTGACCATCGCGCCGGTCGAGGCGCTGGCGGTCGTGACCTACGCCAACGGCTACCTGCCTGGTATGGTCGACACCTCCACGGGCCTGCTCACCGGCACCGGCATCGTGGTGTGCGTCTGCATCATGGGCGCCTTCGTGGCGCTCAACTTCCTGATCCTGCGGCTGGTGCTGGCGCTCAACACCTTCGCCACCTGGATCAAGGTGTGCGCGCCCATCGGCACCATCCTGGTGCTCATGTTCAGCGCCCACCATCCCGAGAACTTCTCGGTGAAGGCCCATGCCACGGGCGACGTGACCAACATGTTCCTGGCCATCTCCACCGCCGGCGTGTTCTTCTCCCTGTTTGGCTTCACCCAGGCCATCCAGCTCGCCGGTGAGACCAAGGACCCAGCCCGCAACATCCCGCGGGCGGTGGTGGGTACCATCCTCTCCTCAGCTATCATCTACGTGTTCGTGCAGTACTCCTTCGTGGCGGCGGTGCCGCCGGAGCTCCTGGCGAAGGAAGGCTGGGCGGGGCTCAACTTCGGCAGCATGACGGCGAACCCGATCCTCGCCTCCGGTCCCATGGTGGGGCTGCTGCTCACCCTCGGCGTCTCCTGGTGGGCCATGGCGCTCTACGCGGATGCCATCATCTCCCCCACGGCCTGCGGTTACATCTGGACCACCGCCACCGCGCGGGTGGTGATGGCGGCGGCGGAGGAGGACTATGCGCCCAAGCGCCTCGGAGACATCAACAAGCACGGCACGCCCTGGACCGCGCTGCTCTTGTCCTTTGTCATCGGCTGCATCTTCTTCTTCCCTTTCCCGAGCTGGCAGAAGCTGGTGAATTACGCCTCTTCCGCCACGGTGCTCTCCTACGGCATCGGCTGCGTGGTGCTCTTGCGGATGCGCCGCGTCATGCCGGACCTGAAGCGTCCCTTCAGGCTGTGGAGCGCCTGGGTCATCGCGCCGGCGGCCTTCATCGCCTCTAACTTCGTGATGTACTGGGCGGGCTTCCCCACCGTGAACGTGCTGTTCCTGATCATCGCCGTGATCATGGGTGCCTACACCCTGCGGCACCTGCACCTCTACACCCAGGGCAAGGAATCGGACGAGGATCTGGCCCACGCCTGGTGGCTGGTGCCTTATTTCGCCGGCATGTGGGTGCTAAGCTATTTCAGCCCGGTGGAGATGGGCGGCACCGGTGCCTTCGGCATCTTCGACGGCATGTTCGCCGTGGCGGTATTCAGCCTCATCATCCTCTACATTGCCCTCGCCACCGGCGTGGCGCCGGCCAGGGTCAAGTCCTACTACGCGGCCACGATAAGGGCAGAAAAATAATCCGTCGCTTCATAGTTGGAGCCGCTTAGGCGGAAGTCATGGTAGTGGTCGCGCTGAGGGAGCGGGCGACGCAGGGCCAGGGATGGCAACCGGATCGACGCGCCAGCACGGTGCTGGCGTTCCTGGCGGCGATGCTGGTCTGCCTCGGGTTTCTTGGTCTGCTTTGCCGACCGGCACAGACAATAGCGCGTCATGGAGCGACCACACTTTTCCTGCAAGCACCGCTCATCGCAAAGACGCGGCGTTATCAGTTCTTGCACACTCAGCAGGTGCAACCCTTGTCGCCAATAGTGCCGCAGAGGCTGCAGATACCGCCGCCCACCACCTTGGAGACACCGCAGGACTTGCTGGATACGGGCACAAGGGGATATCCGGAGGAGCAGGGTGCCAACGGGGCTTTTATCCAGCTGCCCGAACGTTATGACGAGTTGTCGCGGGCCCTGCGTGCGCCGGAGAAGCCTTGGACCCTGCAGCAGGGCGAAGGCTACCGCTCCGCGTATGGGGACGCCATCGTCAAGTCCGGCGACGGCTGCGCCGCCATGCGAGAGGTCCTGGTGGCTCCCGGGGGCGCCAAGGCCTTGGTGGGTTTCGCGGTGCCTTGCCCCGGGTCTTACCTGCCCACCATGGAGGATGGGCTGTCAGCCTGGGCCAAGAAGGTCAAAGCCGGGCAGTCACCGCCCTGAACCTCTTTCAGCTCCGCATCCCCACGCCCTTGTTGAGCAGATAGAGGCTGAATCCGTAGAGCGCCAACATGGACAGCACGATGATGCCGTAGGCGGTCTCGATCTCGATGTCCGACTGGCCGAGGATGCCATAGCGGAAGGCGTTCACCATGTAGAGGATGGGGTTGAAGCGCGAGATCAGCTGCCAGGTGTCGGGCAGCATGTGGATGGAATAGAACACGCCGCCGAGATAGGTGAGCGGGGTGAGGATGAAGGTCGGCACGATGGTCACATCGTCGAATTTCTTGGCGTAGACGGCGTTGATGAGCCCGCCCAGCGAGAACACCACCGAGGTGAGCAGCACCGTGGTGATGGTGATGAAGGGGTGCGCCACGTGCAGCTGGGTGAAGAACAGCGCCACCACCGTCACGATCAGGCCCACCAGCAGGCCGCGCAGCACGCCGCCGGCCACGTAGCCCATCACGATGTAGCTGTTCGGCAGCGGTGAGACCAGCAGTTCCTCGATGTGGCGGCCGAATTTGGCGCCGAAGAACGAGGAGACCACGTTGGCGTAGGCATTGGTGATCACCGACATCATGATGAGGCCGGGAGCGATGTAGGCCATGTAGTCGAAACCACCCACCTGCCCCACGCGGCGGCCGATGAGACTGCCGAAGATGATGAAGTAGAGCGTCATGGTGATGGCGGGGGGCACCAGGGTCTGTATCCAGATGCGCAGCACGCGGCGCAGCTCGCGGATGACGATGGTGTTGAAGCCGATGAGGTTCTCGCGGACGCGGTTCATGACGGTCAGCCCTTGCGCTCGGTGAGCCGCACGAAGAGTTCTTCCAGTCGGTTGGCCTTGTTGCGCATGCTCATCACCTGCACGGAGTGGCGGGAGAGCAGCTCGAACAGCGCGTTCACGTCCTGTTCCTTGTTCACCTCCACCTCCAGGGTGGTGTCGTCCACCTGGGTGAGGGCATAGCCGTCCACCGTCGGGAGCTTGGCGAGGGGCCGGCGCAGGTTGAGCACGAAGGTCTCGGTGTGGAGCTTCGCCAAGAGCTCTCGGGTCGAGCCCTGCTCGATGATCAGGCCGTGGTCGATGATGGCCACCCGCCGGCAGAGGTTCTCGGCCTCTTCCAGGTAGTGGGTGGTGAGGATGATGCTTATGCCTTCCTTGTTTATCTTGCGCAGGAACTCCCACATGGAGCGGCGGATCTCGATGTCCACGCCGGCGGTGGGCTCGTCCAGGATCAGCAGCCGGGGTTCGTGCACCAGGGCCCGGGCGATCATCAGGCGCCGCTTCATGCCGCCCGAGAGGGTGCGAGACATGTCGTCGCGCTTCTCCCAGAGGGTGAGCTGCTTGAGATACTTCTCGGCGCGCGCGTGGGCCAGCTTGCGCGGGATGCCGTAGAACCCCGCCTGGTTCACCACGATGTCGTAGACCTTCTCGAACTGGTTGAAGTTGAGCTCCTGGGGCACGAGGCCGATGCAGGACTTGGCGATCTCCAGCTCCCGGTCGATGTCGTGACCGAAGACGGAGACCTCGCCGCCGCTCTTGTTCACGAGCGAGGTGACGATACCGATGGTGGTGGTCTTCCCGGCGCCGTTCGGGCCGAGCAGGGCGCAGAACTCGCCTTCCTCCACCTCGAAATCGATGCCCTTGAGGGCCTCTACGCCGTTCTTGTAGGTCTTGGTCAGGTTATGGATGGAGAGGGCTTTCATGCCGGGAGGGGGCTGGTCGCGAAGGGCCAAGATGATACCACCACCCTGCCAATCCCCGGAAGAAGACTTGGCGCAGGGAAGCGCCAACGCGCGGTCGTCTCCAGCCGCGCGAAGGAAAGTGGCGATTCACTCGCCGCTTTCCGTGTTCATGCCGGGCCAGGAGGGCTCGTGCATGGATAGATAAAGAAAAGGCCCGCGGTGTTTACACCGCGGGCCTGGATCAAGAAACGATCCTTAAGGTTTTACCGGTTACGGATGCTTCAAGCAGAACTGGAAGCTGCCGCTGCCGGAATAGGCATAGATGTCCCACTCGTAGTAGCCGCTGCCGCCCGTGTAGTTGATGGTCTCGTTCGAGGTCGGGCCGGTGGAGGAAGCCACCACTTCCCAGCCATAGTACGAGTTCCACTTGTACAGATACAGGTCGTAGTCCGTACCGGACGGGCCACTCAGGATGCCCGAGTTCATGCCCTTCACGCTGGTGTGGTAGTAGTTGTTGTTCGGCTCATACACGTCGTTACCGGCGGTGATGCTGCCGGTGTACGTGGTGTAACCGGCCGGGCAACCGCCGCTGCTCACCGGGTTCACGGTGACGCTCTCGGTGGCGGCGTTCGACACGTTGCCGGCGCTGTCGGTCGCGTCGAACGTGAAGGAATCGCTGCCCGAGTAGTTGCTGGCCGGCGTATAGGTGAAGGCACCGGTCGCGGCATTGGTGATGCTCACCGAGCCGTGGGCCGGAGCCGCCAATACCGCGAAGGTCAGCGTGTCACCGTCCGTGTCGGAAGCCGACAGGGTGCCGTTGACTGCCGTGTTCTCGTTGGTCGTCACCGAGCCGTTGTTGGCCGTCGGCGTGGCGTTGACCGTCGAATTCACCGACACGCTCTCGGTAGCGGTGTTCGACACGTTGCCGACGCTGTCGGTCGCGTCGAACGTGAAGGAATCGCTGCCCGAGTAGTTGCTGGCCGGCGTATAGGTGAAGGCACCGGTCGCGGCGTTGGTGATGCTCACCGAGCCGTGGGCCGGCGCCGCGACCACCGCGAAGGTCAGCGTGTCACCGTCCGTGTCGGAAGCCGACAGGGTGCCGTTGACCACCGTGTTCTCGTTGGTCGTCACCGAGCCGTTGTTGGCCGTCGGCGTGGCGTTGCCGCCGCCGCCCACGATGGCGTGGGAGATGGCACAGGAGTTGGTGTCGTTGGACCAGCTGGCCTGTTCGGTGAAGGTCCCGGTGGCCATGCTGACGTTGGCGGCACCGCCGGCCTGGCCGGCAGCGATCCACGCGCACTCGTCGGAGTTCTCTTCGCCGGAGGAGGCGTTGGTCCAGCCGCCCGCCGGGAAGGTATCCGACATCATCTCGTGCCACTCGTGACCGAGAGTCATGGTCCAGCCGTCCAGGGTACCGGGGCTGTTCACGAAGCCCACGCCGCAGCTCGAGCCCATGTCCATGTTATAGGGCTGGTTGCTGAAGGCGATGTCGCCCACCGAGGAAGAGGCCGCGCCGCCCGTGAGGGTGGTGTCGCCGTTCCAGTCGTGCCACGCGCAATAGCCCTGGGTCGGGCTCTCATAGTTGTCCGGATCGTCGCCGTGGGCCGACATGATCACGTAGTAGGCATTGCGGTTCGAGGCTGCGGTGGTGTTGCCGAAGTGCTGGGCCGCCTTGATGGCTTCCTGCGCCAGCTTGTTGCCGTTGGCGTTGATCGGGGTGGTGGCGCTGGTGTCTTCCCACACGCCCGCCAGGACGCCGCCCGACTGATAGGGCACGAAGCTCGAAGCCGGGGTACCCGAGGGGCAGCTCTGGGAGCCCGAGGCGATGCCCTGGCACCACTGGGTCAGGTCGGCGGACCAGAGTTCGCCGCCGGTGCCGATGCCCTTGAACATCTCCTGGGTGACCGGAGCCGCGCCATCCGGGTCACCGGAGAAGGTCGCGTCGCCGTTGGAGTTGGTGCTCTGGGTGCCCCAACCGCTGCCGTAGAACACCAAGTAGACCTTGACGTGCGCGTTCATCACGCCCACGTTGCCCTGGCTGCCGCTGTTGGTGCCACCGCCGTAGGATAGCGTGTTCGAGCTCGTGGCGGCGTTGACGTGCGTGGCACGCCAGTGGTGCATCAACTTGTGGACCTCACGGGTCGGGATCACGCCGTGGCGGTAGGGATGCCCGTGAGCGGGCGAGTACGGATTGAACGACATGCCGTCGGCCAGCGCGGC
>DASYZF010000384.1:0-1741 GCA_035946515.1 Gammaproteobacteria bacterium
GTGGACAACCGGGAACGGGTCACCGAGCGCTACCCCGCCAACCCCAACGGGTCGCCGCTGGGGATCACGGGTATCACCAACACCGACGGACGGGTCACGCTACTGATGCCGCACCCGGAACGGGTGTTCCGCAGCGTGCAGGTGTCCTGGCATCCGCCGGAGTGGGGTGAGGATTCCCCCTGGATGCGCATATTCCGCAATGCCCGGGCCTGGGTCGCCTGAAAGCGGCTACGCTCAGTGGATAAAAAACGGCCCCGTGAGGGGCCGTTTGCTTTCCAGAGTCGCCCAGATTTCAGCGGCAGACGCGGGAGCCGGTGAGGGGAGTGCAGTATTCGTGACGCTGCGGGTTCGGCGGCACCGGGGTCAGCAGATGGTTCCCTTCGATGATCCGGATCGGGCCGGTAGCCTGCCTGGCCAAGCTGGAAGCGCCATCGGCCGGAGGCTGGGGGTCCACGGTGACCACCATCATGGCCTGCGTATCCGTGATGACCGGCACCGGCGCCAATGCCGGGGCATCCGCAAGGTCCGGCACGCTCGAATCCAAGACCTCGGGCAGCGGCAAGCCCGCGGACAGAGGGGCCGACTTCACCGCCGTCAGCTTGCCGGTGTCCGGCAAGGGGGCGGCGGCTTGGGTGGGGGTGAGCACCGGCGCGAGCCGGCCTTCCATCGATGCGACGCTCTCATGGAGGGCCGCCGCGCCAAGCATGGAGAAACTGTTCAGCTTGGCGATCGACAAGGGCATCTGCCGTGCCGAAGCCAGGAGCAGCAAGCCGCCGAGGAACACCGCGCTCGCCAGCATCACCGTCGGCAGGCGGGGTGCGCCTTGGAGTGCATGATGGGGCGCGATGAGGCGTTCCACCCGCATCGTGAGCTCGCCGCCGTTCAGGCCCAGCGCCACGCCGGCTTCGATCGCCTGCATGCCCGCCAGGTCGGTCAGGGCATGGGCGTAGTGCAGGGCGTCATCCCCGCAAGCATGCACGGCGCAATCGTCACAGCAGAGCTCGCGCTCGCGACGGGCATCGTGCGAGATCCAGCGCACTACCGGGTGGTAGAACAGCAGTGTCTCTACGGCGATCTGCAGCAGGTTCACGAGGTAGTCGTGACGCCGGATATGGGTGAGTTCGTGGGCCAGCACCATCTCGAGCTGCAGCGGTGTCAGGTTCGTCAGTGCCGCCGGAGGCAGCAGGATGATCGGTTTGATCCAGCCGGCCACGCAGGGGACCACGATCTTCGCGGTCAGCAGCAGCTGCACGCGCACCCGCACACCTACATGCATGGCGAGCCGGGCCAGGGTCTCTTGCAGCGGGGTGGATGCTTCGGTCACACCATTGCGCAGCAGTTCACGGGTCTTGCGCCAGCCGCTGAAGGATTTGAAGGCCATGAGCGCCACACCGGCACACCAGGCGGGCACCGTCCAGGGCACAACGGGGTGCAGCAGCTCCCGCAGGGTGGCAAGCGGGGAAGCCGAAGGGGCGTCCATGAGGCTCGGGGCCGACTGTGCCACTCCCACGACACTGGGTATGACGATCGTGGTGCCGAGCAGATGGAGGAACGTGGCCACCGGCAGCAACGCGAGCACCGCGAGCGCGCCCAGGCTCAGCCAGTAGCGCTGTTGTGGGCTGCCGTCGCGCAGCATCACGCGCAGACAGGCGTAGACGGCGCCTACCAATATCCCCTGCCAGAGGAAATGCACCAGGGTCCACCCCAGGTGGTAGGCGAGCGGCGTGGAGAGCAGGGCATC
>DASYZF010000385.1:0-1845 GCA_035946515.1 Gammaproteobacteria bacterium
AGGGCGGCGATTACGACGTGGTGGCGGCAGCGGCCAAGGCCGGCGCCGCCTGCGTGGTGGTGACCTTCGTGCGCGCCGGGCGGCATCTCGGCAACCAGGTGTTCTATCCGCGCGTCAGCGGCGGCGAGAGCCAGGCCGAGATCCTCGAAGCCTTCCTGCCCCAGTATTACCTGGGGCGCGAGATCCCGCCCGACATCATCCTGGCCGAGTCCATCGAGGACGCCGACGTGGTGGCGGCGGCGCTCGGCGCCCAGGTCTCCCACGCCGTGACCGTGCGCCACGAAGTGCGCGGCGAACGGCGCCGCCTGCGGGAGATGGCCCGGGTCAACGCCGACCAGTCGCTGGGCCTGCGGCTCGCCATGGACGCGGGCATGCGCAAGCGCTTCGAGGCGCTGCAGGATGCGCTCGGAGTGGAGGAGATGCCGGCGCGCCTCGAGTGCTTCGACATCAGCCACACCATGGGCGAGGGCACTGTAGCCTCCTGCGTGGTGTTCGACACCGAGGGCCCGCGCAAGTCCGACTACCGGCGCTTCAACATCGAAGGCATCGAAGGCGGCGATGACTACGGCGCCATGCGCCAAGCCCTGACGCGGCGCTACACGCGCCTTCAGAAAGGCGAGGGCGTGATGCCGGACGTGCTGCTCATCGACGGCGGCAAGGGCCAGCTGCACGAGGCAGAGAAGGTGCTTGAAGAGCTGCAGGTGGAAGGGATGCTGCTGTTGGGCGTCGCCAAGGGCCCCACGCGCAAACCTGGGCTGGAACAGCTTTTCTTGTCGAGCCGTGAGGCGCCCCTTATACTGCCCCAAGATTCGCCGGCACTGCACCTTATCCAGCAGATCCGGGACGAGGCCCACCGTTTCGCCATCACCGGGCACCGGCAGCGGCGCGCCAAGGCCCGCAACACCTCACCCCTGGAGGAAGTCCCGGGGCTCGGACCCAAGCGGCGGCAGGCCTTGCTCAAGCACTTCGGCGGCCTGCAGGCGGTGACCCGCGCCGGCGTCGAGGACCTCGCCAGCGTCCCGGGCGTCAGCCGCGAACTGGCCCAACGTATCTACGGGTTGTTCCACGCAGAAGAATAGGGAGAACCGTGCGCTTCACCTGGCCCAACCTGCTGACCCTGCTGCGCATCGCGCTGATACCGGTGTTCATGCTGGTGTTCCTGCTGCCCTATGCCTGGGCACCGCCGGTGTCTTGCGCCATCTTCGCGCTCGCCGGCATCACCGACTGGCTGGACGGCTACCTGGCGCGGCGTTTCAACGAGACCTCCGCCTTCGGACGTTTCCTGGATCCGGTGGCGGACAAGCTCATGGTCACCACCGCGCTGGTGCTGCTCCTGTCCTACGACCCGCGGCTCTGGCTCACCATCTCCGTGATCATCATCATCGGCCGCGAGATCACCATCTCGGCCCTGCGCGAATGGATGGCGGAGCTCGGCGTGGGCAAGCACATCGCAGTGTCCTTCGTGGCCAAGGTGAAGACCACGGTGCAGATGCTCGCCATCGGCCTGATGCTGTTCCAGTACCCCTTGTGGGGGGCGCCGATATACGAGATCGGGGTGTTGATGCTGTTCGTGGCCGCCGGTCTCACCCTCTGGTCCATGACCCTGTACCTCTTGGCGGCCTGGCCGGACCTGAGCCGCGACGCCTGAAACGCGGAATAGGGTCGTTTTCGGCTTGACACCCCCGGGCGGGGCCCTAAAATAGCCGGTCTGCATGCGGGAATAGCTCAGTTGGTAGAGCGCAACCTTGCCAAGGTTGAGGTCGCGAGTTCGAGCCTCGTTTCCCGCTCCAGTTTGAAACCTCGGCCGAGAGGCCGAGGTTTTTGCTTGTGGAGGACCTGAAAACC
>DASYZF010000386.1:0-1651 GCA_035946515.1 Gammaproteobacteria bacterium
GGCACCATGCCGAACTGGGTGGCGGCGCCGCCCTGCAGGAACAGCACCGCGTAGTCGGCGGAGATGCCCATGAGCGCGCGCAGGGTAGCCTCGGTGTCGGCGGCGATGGGCTCGAACATGGCCGTGCGGTGGCCCATCTCCATGACCGACTGGCGGGTGCCGCGATAGTCGAGCAGCTCCTCGCGCAGTTCCAGCATCACTTCCGTCGGGAGCATCGCAGGTCCCGCGCCGAAGTTGTAGCCGCGCCCTTCCACCAAGGTCTTCGCTTTCTCAGCCACCACCGTTCTCATCCCCTGCTTCGCCTTCGATCCGGTCTATGCCCACGAGCTTCTCGCCGTCCGCGAGGCGGATGAGCCGCACGCCCTGGGTGTTGCGCCCCACCACCGAGATGTCGGCCGCCGGGGTGCGCACCAGGGTGCCGGCGTCGCTGATCAGCATGACCTCGGCGTCGGCGGCCACCTGGATGGCGCCCACCACCTGGCCGTTGCGCTCGGTGGTCTGGATGGAGATCACGCCCTGGCCGCCGCGGCCCTGCACCGGGTAATCGGCCGGCGGAGTGCGCTTGCCGTAACCGTGCTCGGTGGCGGTGAGCACGTCGCCCTCGGCCACGATGAGCAGGTCTATCACTTTTTCGCCCTTGGCCAGCTGGATGCCGCGCACGCCCGCGGCGTTGCGGCCCATGGGACGCACGTCCGCCTCCTTGAAGCGGATGGACTTGCCTTTGGAGGCGAACAGCATCACGTCGCGCTTGCCGTCGGTGATGGCGACCCCCACGAGCTGGTCGCCCGCGTTGAGCTCGAGCGCGATGATGCCGCTGTTGCGGGGGCGCGAGAAGTTGTCGAGCGAGGTCTTCTTCACGGTGCCGTCGGCGGTGGCCATGAAGACGAACTTGTCCTGGGGATAATCCGTGACCGGCATGGCGGCGGTGATGCGCTCGTCCTCGGCCAGCGGCAAGAGGTTCACGATGGGCTTGCCGCGGGCGCCACGGCCGGCCTGCGGGAACTGGTATACCTTGAGCCAGTAGACCTTGCCGATGCTGGAGAAGCACAGCACCGTGTCGTGGGTGTTGGCCACGAACAGGTTGTCCACGAAATCCTCGTCCTTCACCGCGGTCGCCGCCTTGCCGCGGCCGCCGCGGCGCTGGGCGCGGTAGGCCGAGACCGGCTGGGATTTGGCGTAGCCGGCGTGGGACAGGGTCACCACCACCTCTTCCTCGGAGATCAGGTCCTCCATGGTGAGGTCTTCCTGGTCCGAGACGATCTCGGTGCGGCGCTCGTCGCCGTACTCCTCGCGCAGCAGCGCGAGTTCGCCGCGGATCACCTTGAGGAGCTTGTCCGGGTCCGCCAGGATGGCGCGCAGTTCGCCGATGAGGTCCAGCAGTTCCTTGTACTCGTTGACGATCTTGTCCTGCTCCAGGCCCGTGAGCCTATGCAGGCGCAGGTCCAGGATGGCCTGGGCCTGGGCGTCCGAGAGCCGGTACTTGCCCTTCACGAGGCCGAACTCGGCGGCAAGGCCCTCGGGGCGCGAGACGTCGGCGCCGCTGCGCTTCAGCATGTCCATGACCACGCCCGGCGCCCAATCGCGGCCCATGAGGCCGGCCTTGGCTTCCGCGGGGCTGGGCGAGCGCTTGATGAGCTCGATCATCTCATTG
>DASYZF010000387.1:0-1777 GCA_035946515.1 Gammaproteobacteria bacterium
CCGACCTCCTGGCCCTGACCCTGCTCACGCCCCCGGGCGAGTGGGGTGCGGACGTGGCGGTAGGCAACAGCCAGCGCTTCGGCGTGCCCATGGGCTTCGGCGGACCCCACGCCGCCTTCCTCGCCACCAAGGACGAGTTCAAGCGTTCCATGCCAGGCCGCCTCGTGGGCGTCACCATCGACAGCCAGGGCAAGCCGGCGCTGCGCCTCGCGCTGCAGACCCGCGAGCAGCATATCCGCCGCGAGAAGGCCACTTCCAACATCTGCACTGCCCAGGCGTTGCTCGCCATCATGGCGAGCATGTACGCGGTGTACCACGGCCCGAAGGGCCTCAAGACCATCGCCGAGCGCGTGCACCGGCTGACGGGTGTACTGGCCTTGGGTCTGAAGCAGCTTGGGCATGCCCCCGTGAACGCCACGTTCTTCGACACCCTCACCGTCAAGACGGGCGCCGACACCGCTGCCGTGCATCGCGCCGCAGAGGAGCAGCACCTCAACCTGCGGCACGTGGACGCTGCCCACGTGGGCATCTCCCTGGACGAGACCACGACCCGTGAGCAGGTGCAGGCGCTCTGGTCGGTGTTCGCCCCCAAGGCGGCCCAGCCCGACTTCGCCGCGCTGGAGAAGCAGGCCGCGACCGCCTGGCCCGCCGCCCTCGGCCGCCGCAGCGCCTACCTCACGCACCCCATCTTCAACCGCCATCACTCGGAACACGAGATGCTGCGGTATCTCCGCGAGCTGGCGGACAAGGACCTGGCGCTGGACCGCACCATGATCCCGCTCGGCTCCTGCACCATGAAGCTCAACGCCGTGAGCGAGATGCTGCCGGTCTCCTGGCCGGAGTTCGCCCACATCCATCCTTTCGCCCCCGAGTCTCAGACCGCGGGTTATCGCGAGATGGTGGCGCAGCTGGAAGAGATGCTGGTGGCGTGCACCGGGTATGCGGCGGTGTCGCTGCAGCCCAACGCCGGCTCCCAGGGCGAGTATGCGGGCTTGCTCATCATCCAGGCCTACCATGCTTCCCGCGGCGAAGCGCACCGTAACGTGTGCCTGATCCCGGCCTCCGCCCACGGCACCAACCCGGCCTCGGCCCAGATGGCCGGCTTGCGCGTGGTGGTGGTGGCCTGCGACGACGACGGCAACGTGGATCTCGCCGACCTCAAGGCCAAGGCGGAGCAGCACAAGCATGACCTGGCCGCGATCATGATCACCTACCCCTCGACCCACGGCGTGTTCGAGCAGGGGGTGCGCGAGATCTGCGACATCGTGCACCAGCACGGCGGCCAGGTGTACGTGGACGGCGCCAACATGAACGCCATGGTGGGCCTCGCGGCCCCAGGGATCTTCGGCGGCGATGTCTCGCACCTCAACCTGCACAAGACCTTCTGCATCCCCCACGGCGGCGGCGGCCCCGGCGTCGGTCCCGTGGCGGTGGGCGCGCACCTGAAGAAGTTCCTGCCCAACACCCGTTCCGTGGGCTATGTGCGCGATGCGGCCGGTATCGGCTCCATCTCCGCCACCCCCTACGGTTCCGCTTCGATCCTGCCCATCTCCTGGATGTACATCGCCATGATGGGCGCCCCCGGGCTCCAGGCCGCGACGGAAGCCGCGATCCTCGCCGCCAACTACCTGGCGAAGAAGCTCGCGCCCCATTACCCGGTGCTCTACAGCGGCCCGGGCGGGCTCGTGGCCCACGAGTGCATCCTGGACCTGCGCCCCATCAAGGAGACGAGCGGCATCACCGTGGACGACGTGGCCAAGCGCCTCATGGACTACGG
>DASYZF010000388.1:0-5646 GCA_035946515.1 Gammaproteobacteria bacterium
CTCGTGCCGCTCATCCTGCTGTTGTTGCTCGCGCTGCTGCAGTACCAGCTCTGGTTCGGCGTCGGCAGCGTGCCGGACGCCATGCGCCTGAAGAGCCAGGCGGATGCCCAGGCGATGGAGAACGCCGCACTGGTGAAACGCAACGCCGCCCTGGAGGCGGAAGTGGCGGACCTGAAGCAGGGCCAGGCCGCCATCGAGGAGCGGGCCCGCACCGAGCTCGGCATGGTGAAGAAAGGCGAGACCTTCTACCAGATCGTACAGGCGCCGCCGCCTGCGGCGAAACCCTGAAGGAGCCCTCATGGCGCGGTACTGGGCGGTGATCCCCGCCGCCGGCAGCGGAGTGCGAATGGGGGGTTCCATCCCCAAGCAGTACCTCTCGCTCGCCGGCCACACCGTCATCGAACACGTGCTCGGCATCCTCGAAGCCGAGCCCCAGGTGGCCGGCATCACCGTGGCGGTGGCGGCGGACGACCCTTACTGGCAGCGCTACCTGCTCAGCCCGCGCAGCAAGCCGGTACGCATCGCCAGCGGCGGCGACACACGGGCCCATTCGGTGCTCAACGCCCTCATGACCCTGCGGGACGAGCTCAAGGACGACGACTGGGTGCTGGTGCACGACGCGGCGCGCCCCTGCCTGCATCCCCGCGACCTGTCGCTGATAATCCAGGTATTGGGCAACGATCCCGTGGGCGGCATCCTCGCCCGGCGCGTGCCCGATACCCTCAAGCGCGTTGACGACCAGCAGCATGTGACCGCCACCCTGGACCGGGGCGACGTGTGGCGTGCCTTCACGCCGCAGATGTTCCGCTACCGCTTGCTCATGGACGCCCTGGAGGCGGCCATCCGTTCAGGCGACCCACCCACCGATGAGGCCTCCGCCATGGAGCGCCAGAAACACGAAGTGCGGGTGCTGGAGGGTCGCAGCGACAACATCAAGATCACCCGCCCGGATGACGTGGCCCTGGCCGAGGCCATCCTGGCCCATCGTGCGGGAGCACGTGTATGAGAGTGGGACATGGTTACGATGTGCATGCTTTCGCCCCCGGTGACCACGTGATGCTGGGCGGCGTTCGCATCCCCCATGAGAGAGGCATCCGTGCCCATTCCGACGGCGACGTGCTGCTGCACGCCCTCTGCGATGCGCTCCTGGGCGCCGCGGCCCTGGGCGACATCGGCCGGCACTTTCCTGACAGCGATGCGCGCTGGCGCGGCGCCGACAGCCGCCTGCTGCTCAAGGAAGTGCTGAAGCTCCTAGCGCGGCGCGATTTGAAACCCCTGCAGGTGGATGCCACGGTCATCGCCGAAGCGCCCAAGCTCGCCCCGCATGTGGCGGCCATGTGTGCCCACATCGCCGCCGACCTGGGTCTCCCGGCGGATTGCGTCAACGTCAAGGCCACCACCAGCGAAGGCCTGGGATACATCGGCCGCGGCGAGGGCATCGCGGTGCACGCCGTCGCCCTCGTGGGTCACGCCGCCGATTCGGCCTGAGCCCATGTCCCAAGGTCTGTCTGCCTGGGCTTTTGCCCACGGCCCCGTCACGGCGCGCGGCCGGCTCAAGGCCTCGCCCGAAGATTTCCGGGTGGACGAGGTGCTGGGCTTCGAGGCCGACGGCGAGGGACCCCATGCCTTGCTCACGGTGGAGAAGCGCGGCGCCAACACCCGCTGGGTGGCGGCGGAACTGGCGCGGCTCGTGGGCCTGCCGCCCCGGGACGTGGGCTACGCGGGCCTGAAGGACCGGCACGCGGTCACGGTGCAGCATTTCACCGTCCCCATCGAAGGCCGGCCGGAGCCGGACTGGAAAGCCGTCGTCTCCGACGAATACAAGGTGCTCGCGGCAGCCCGCCACCGGCGCAAGCTCAAGATCGGCTCCCTTAAGGGCAACCGCTTCCGCATCGTCCTGAAGGAACTCACCGTCCCCGCCGAGTCGCTGCTCCCCAAGCTCGAGGCTATCGCCGCACGCGGTGTGCCCAACTACTTCGGCGCCCAGCGCTTCGGCCGCGGCGGGGCCAACATCCCCAAGGCCGAGGCCATGCTCGTGGGTGGCCGTCGCATCTTCGACAGGCGCCTGCGCAGCCTGTTGCTCTCCAGCGCCCGCAGCCTGCTGTTCAACGAGCTCCTCTCGGCCCGGGTCGCCGCCGGCGATTGGGACCAGCTCCTGCCCGGCGAAGTCTTGATGCTCGACGGCAGCCGCAGCGTATTCAAGAGTGAAGCCGGCGATGCGGACTTGGTGCGGCGCGTCGCCGAGGGTGACGTGCATCCCACCGGCCCCCTCTGGGGCCGGGGCGAGCTCGCCAGCGTCGATGCGGCGCGTCTGTTGGAGGAGACGGTCTCGGCGCCGCAGCAGGCCTTGGTGCAGGGTCTCGCCAAGGCGGGCGTGGACATGGCGCGCCGCGCCCTGCGCCTGCCGGTGCGGGAATTGGCCTGGGAACGGCCGGAGCCCCATACTTTGGTCTTGAGTTTCTTCCTGCCGGCCGGGGCCTATGCCACCGCCGTGCTGCGGGAGTTGCTGGAGACGGATACGTCTGCGGAGGACGACAGTGCTGAAGAAGATTGAACACGGCGAGGTGCTGGAGCTCAAGCTGGACCGTCCGCCGGCGAACGCCCTGAACCACGCGCTGGTGAAAGAGTTGCGCGCCGCCATCGAAGCGGCGCCCGGCGCCGGTGCCAAGGCCATCGTCCTCTCCGGTTCCGAAGGGATGTACAGCGGCGGCCTCGATGTCCCCGAACTCCTGACCTACGATCGGGCCGCCATGGCCCGCTTCTGGCAGGATTTCTTCGATCTCCTGCAGAGCATCGCTCTCTCGCCCATCCCCGTGGCGGCGGCCATCACCGGCCACAGCCCGGCGGGCGGGGCGGTGCTCGCCATCTTCTGCGACACCCGCATCGCCGCCCAGGGCAAGTTCAAGATCGGTCTCAACGAAGTGCAGGTGGGCCTGCCGGTGCCGCGGGTGATCTTGGCGGCCCTGACCCGCCTAGTGGGTCCACGCCAGGCGGAGCGGCTGGCGGTGCGGGGGCTCCTGGTCTCGCCCGAAGAGGCCCTCGCGGCCGGCCTCGTGGACCAGCTCACGGCGCCGGAGGAGGTGGTGCCCGCGGCGCTCGCCTGGTGCCGGGAGATCGCCAAACTGCCGCCGTCCGCCATGGGCATCACCCGCCGGGCGCTGCGGGCCGACTTCAAGGCCCTGTTCGAAGGACTCTCGGAAGGCACCCGCGAGGAGATGACGGCGGCGTGGTTCAGCGAGGAACCGCAGCGGGTGCTGCATGCCCTCGTGGCGCAGCTCAACGCGAAGAAGAAATAGGACTCAACTTCGCCCGATCAACACATACAGGGCGCCCGAGCCGCCATCCACCGGGCGTGCCGAACAGAACGCCAATACATCCTTGTGCTGGCGCAGCCAGCCTCCCAGCTTCTGCTTGATCACCGGCCCCTTGGGGCCGGACCCCAAGCCCTTGCCGTGGATGATGCGCACGCAGCGGAAGTTGCGCTGCCGGGCCTCGTGGAGGAACCCCGCGACCGCCGTCCTGGCGTCCTCGCTGCGTAGGCCGTGCAGGTCCAGTTCCGCCCGGGTGCTGAACTGGCCGCGCCTGAGCTTGCGCATCAAGGCATGCTGCACCCCGCTGCGGGCGTACCAGAGTTCCTCGCCGGTGAAGGCGTCGGTGTCCTGCAGATCGAGCCTGAGGCTCTCTTCCAGCACCGCGCGTTTCTCGGCATCGGAGAAGCGCGCGCGCGGCAGGGGTTTCGCCCGCTTGGGCGCTGCCTGCTTCTTCGCCTTGAGCGGTTTCGCGCCAGCCACCGATTTGCGGAACAGCTCGCGCTCTTCTTCGCTGATGATCTGCTTGCGGTTCACGGCTGCGATGGTCAGGGATGGGGATTTTTACAGTATGCTTAGCATACATATATGTGGGGGCTCCGTTGAGGATACTGCTGAGCAATGACGACGGCTGCCATGCCGAGGGCCTGCGTTGCCTGGCCGAGACCCTGCGGGGTTTCGCCGCGGTGACGGTGGTGGCCCCGGACCGCAACCGCAGCGGCGCCAGCAATTCCCTGACCCTGGACGCCCCCTTGAGGCTGCGCCGTGAGGGGCCGGACGTCATCTGCGTGGACGGCACCCCCACCGACTGCGTGCACCTCGCCATCACCGGGCTCCTCGACGAGGCCCCGGACATGGTGGTCTCCGGCATCAACTGCGGCGCCAACCTGGGGGACGACGTGCTCTATTCCGGCACCGTGGCCGCGGCCATGGAAGGGCGCTTCCTGGGCTTCCCGGCGGTGGCCGTCTCCCTGGTGACCGATTCCCCGCGCCATTACGCCACCGCGGCGCGCTTCACCGGGGACCTGGTGAAGCGGCTCGTGTCCCATCCGCTGCCGGCGGACACCATCCTCAACGTGAACGTGCCCGACCGGCCTTGGGAGGAGATCGAGGCCGTGGAAGCCACGCGCCTGGGCCACCGGCATCGCTCCGAGCCCGTCACCCGGCTCACCGATCCCCGTGGCCGGCCCATCTATTGGATCGGGCCGCCGGGCGCGGAACAGGACGCGGGCCCGGGCACGGACTTCAACGCCGTGAAGCGAGGCTGCATCTCGGTGACCCCCATCCAGATCGACCTCACCCGCTACACGGCCCTCGACAACCTCTCCCAGTGGCTGCAGGGGATCTCGCTCCCGTGAGCGCCGGTCCCAACCGCGGCATCGGCATGACCTCGGCGCGCACCCGCGACCGCTTGGTGGCGCGCCTCAAGGAGCAGGGGATACGCGACCCCGTGGTGCTGAACCTGATCCGTTCGACGCCCAGGCACCTGTTCGTGGACGAGGCGCTCGCCACCCGCGCCTACGAGGACACGGCCCTGCCCATCGGCCTCGGGCAGACCATCTCCCAGCCCTACGTGGTCGCGCGCATGACCGAGGCGCTCATGGCCGCGGGTCCCCTGGAGACGGTGCTGGAGGTGGGCACCGGCTGCGGCTACCAGACCGCGATTCTCGCCGCCCTCGCGAAGCGGGTCTACACCGCCGAGCGGCTCGCCGCCCTGTCCCAGCGCGCGCGCCAGATCCTGGCCGAGATCGGCATCCGCAACGTGTTCTTCCGCCATGCGGACGGCGGCTGGGGCTGGCCCCAGCATGCGCCCTACGACGGCATCATGGTGACCGCCGCACCCGAGGAGGTGCCGCCGGCCTTGCTGGAGCAGCTCGCGGTGGGCGGGCGCATGCTCATCCCCGTGGGGCCCCAGGGCCGCCAAGACCTGCTCCTGATCACCCGCCGCGAAGCGGAGCGTTACGACCGGGAAGTGATCGAGCACGTGAGCTTCGTGCCCCTGCTCGGGGGCCTCGAGTGAAGCGCAGTATTGTCTTGTGCCTTGTGCTCCTGCTCGCCGGCTGCGCCGGCGCGCTGCAATGGTCTCCGCAGCAGGACGGCGGCGCCGTGGAACCGGCGCCCGCGTCCTACGTGGTGCAGAAGGGCGACGACGTGTACGCCATCGCCTTCCGCTACGGCCTCGATTACCACGACCTCGCGGCCTGGAACCATCTCAACCGCGGCGACCTCCTCCATCCCGGCGACAGGCTGGTATTGGCGGCGCCCGCGGGCAGCCTGCATCGCGCGCCTGCACCGGCGCCCGCTCCCGTAGCGGTGAGCCGCGCGGTGGCGGGCGTCC
>DASYZF010000389.1:0-10659 GCA_035946515.1 Gammaproteobacteria bacterium
TACTCCGCCAGGTGCGGGAACTTGGAGAGCTCGATGCCCACGTGGGGCGACCAGCTGAACACCGTATAAAGATAGGCGTCGGCCACGCTGAATGCATCGCCCAGCAGATATTTATGGGTGGCCAGGTGCTTCTCGATGAGCGCCAGGCGGTTCTCCAGCTTGGCGCGCAGCACCGCCTTGGCGTCGTCCTTCAGGTCCTTGTTGAACAGGGGGCTGTAGCCCTTGTGGATCTCGGTGCTGACGTAGGTCAGCCACTCGTTGGCGCGGAAGCGCTCCAGGGTGCCGGGCTTGGGGATGAGGCCCTTGGCGGGTGCCTGGTCGCCGATGTACTGCAGCAGCGCCGCACCCTCGCTCAGCAGCTGGCCGTCGTCCAGGCCGATGGCCGGCACGTAGCCCTTGGGGTTGATCTTGTAGTAGTCGCTGCCGTCCTTGAGCTTGTGCACACCGGTGTCCACGCGCACCAGCTCGAAGGGCAGGCCTGACTCGCGCAGCACGATGTGGGAAGCGAGCGAACAGGCGCCGGGTGCGAAATACAGTTTCATGGTGGTCTCTCCTCTGGTGATGGTCTTGGAATCAGTAAGCGGCGGTGAAGCGGGCCCGCGGGTGCTTGGGCTGCTCCAGTTCGTCCAGCATGGCGACAGCGTAGTCCTCCGCCGAGATGCGGCTCTCGCCCTTGGCGTCGGTCAGGAGCCCGGCGCCGCCGGTGCGGTAATGCCCGGTGCGCGCCCCCGGCTGGATCAGGGCCGCGGGAGCGAGATAGGTCCAATCCAGGTCCGCGCCGCGGTAGACGCCGAGCGCCTCCCGGTGGGCGAGAGCTATCGGTTTCCAGGCGGCGGGGAAGTCCGGGGTATCCACGAGCTGCAACCCGGGCTTCACCTCCAGGGCGCCGGCGCCGCCGACCACCAGGAGCCGCTTCACGCCGGCGGCCTTCACCCCCGCGGTGAGCGCGCGGGCCGCACGCACCACGTCCTGGGGGTCGCCGTGGTGGCCGGGGCCGAAGGCGCTGATGACGGCGTCCTGGCCCAGTACCGCGGCAGTGACGCTCGCCGGGTCCAGGGCGTCGCCCGTGAGCTTGTGCAGCCGCGGGTGCTCGAGCGTGAGCTTCATGGGGTCGCGGCTCACGGCGGTGAGCTCGTGGCCCCGGTCCAGGGCTTCCTTGGCGATGCGGCTGCCCAGCATGCCGCCGGCGCCGAACAAGGCGATCTTCATAATAGGCACTCCTCTCAGGCGGCGGCCGCCTGGCGCACCGGGTAGTCGGTGTAGCCCTTCTCGCCGGCGCTGTAGAAGGTGGCGGGGTCGGCCTTGGCGAGCGGCGCCCCCTCGCGGAAGCGCTCCACCAGGTCCGGGTTGGCGATGAAGGGCACCCCGTAGGCCACGAGGTCGGCATCGCCCGCCGCGATCACGGCGTTGCCCTTCTCCTGGTCGTAGGCGGTGTTGGTGATGAGCGTGCCCTTGAAGATGCCGCGGTAATGCCGGCTCACGTCCGTCACCATGTTGGGGATATGGGCGTCGCCGGCCGGGGAGTGGCTGTCACCGACGGCTTCCCTGAGGTGCAGGTAGGCGAGGCCGAAACCATTGAGCTTGGCGACGGCGTGATCATAGAGCGCACGGGTGTCGCTGTCCGCCGGCACGTTCCAGAGGTTGGCCGGTGACAGCCTGAGGCCGGTGCGCTCCGCGCCCGCCGCCTCGCTCACCGCCTCCACCACTTCCAGCAGGAAGCGGCTGCGGTTCGGGATGCTGCCGCCGTATTCGTCGGTGCGCTGGTTGCTGCTGTCACGCAGGAACTGCTCGATGAGGTAGCTATTGGCGCCGTGGATCTCCACGCCATCGAAGCCGGCGGCGATGGCGTTCTTGGCGCCTTGGGCGAAGTCCTTCACCACCTGCCGGATCTCATGCTTCTCGAGCGGCCGCGCGGCCACCGTCTCCTTGAGTTCGCCCTTGGGCGTGTAGGCCTTGGTATTGGGGTTGAAGGCGGAGGCCGAGACCGGCAGTGCGCCGTCGTGGAAATCCGGATGGGAGATCGCACCCACGTGCCAGAGCTGCAGGAAGATGCGGCCGCCGCGGGCGTGCACCGCGTCGGTCACCTGCTCCCAGCCCTTCACCTGGGCGGCGGAGTAGATGCCGGGCGTGTTGATGTAGCCCATGCCCTGGGGCGAGATCTGGCTGCCCTCGGTGATGATAAGGCCGGCGCTGGCACGCTGCGCGTAATACTCGGCATGCATCGCGGTGGGCGCGAGCTCCGGGTTGTCGGCGCGGTCACGGGTCATGGGCGCCATGACGACGCGGTTCTTGAGAGTGTAAGGGCCGAGTTTCACCGGCGTGAGCAGGGGTTGGTCGTGCATGGTCTACTCCGTGTCGTTTTGTTGCAGTGTTATTAAATATCTAGGAATTTCGATGTATAAACTTCAAAAAAAACTGCTCATGGCAGACCGAGATTCAAATCTCTTCTTTGAGGTACTTGCTCAATTCTTTGAGCGCCTCTTCGTTGCGTTCGTAGAAGGTGTACTGCCCGTCGCGCCGCGGCAGCACCAGGCCTGCCTTCATGAGCATCGCCAGGTAGTGCGAGGCGGTGGACTGGGAGAGCCCGAGCTTCTCCTGGATCTCGCTCACGCACACGAGCTTGCCCCGGGGTGTGCCCAGGTGCATCTCGCCGAAATGCTTCCCCGGGTCCTTCATCCACTGCAGGATCTGCAGACGGGACTTGTTGGCCAGGGCCTTGAAGAGGAGTACTTGATCCATGTGAAACAGTATATCGATATTTTTCGATATGTCAATACTTTTTGACCCCTTCCCCCCTTTATCTACCCCCCTACCCCTCCTAGACTGGCCCTCAGCCCTTTGTAGGCCCTTCTTCCAGAGATTATGGATAAACCCCACCGCCTCACCGCGCATCAAAGGGGCATGGAAAGCGCTCTCGCCATGCAGATGCCGACCCGCATGACACCGGATCCCGCCAACGAGAGCACCGTCGCGGCCCGCGCCCGGGACGGCGACATGGCCGCCTTCGAGCAGCTCTATCGCCGCTACGTGGGCCGGGTGCACGCGGTGTGCCTGAGGCTCGCCGGCAACGCGACGCTCGCGGAGGAATGCACCCAGGACGCCTTCGTGCGTGCCTGGGAATCCCTCGGCAGCTTCCGCGGCGACAGCAGCTTCGGCACCTGGGTGCACCGCATCGCGGTGAACACGGTGCTGGAGCGGCACCGCACCCAGCTGCGCCAGGCGGCCTGGGTAACGCATAAGGATGACGAGATCCTGGAGTCTGTGCCCGCGGCCGATGCGGGGCCGGAGCACGCCATGGACCTGGAAGCGTCCATCGCCGAACTGCCGCCGGCCGCACGCATGGTCTTCGTGCTCTTCGACGTGGAAGGCCACAGCCACGAGGAGATCGCGCAGATGACCGGCCTCGCGGTCGGCACCAGCAAGGCACACCTGCATCGAGCCCGCCGTCTGTTGCGGGAGAGGTTGGAAGCATGAACAACGTGAACGACGACAAGCCCATCAAGGCCGTGGAGCGGCTGCCGCGGGAGATCGCCCCGGGCCGTGACCTATGGCCGGGCATCGCCGCGCGCATCGGGCGCAAGCAGCGCGCCAGGCACCCGCTCTGGGCCTACGGCCTCGCCGCCAGCCTGTTCGTGGCGGTGGGCGCCGGCGGTCTCTGGTTCGGCCTGGCGAAGCAGGCTCCGGAAGCCACCACGGTGCCGGTCACGCAGCTTGCCGCGGCGAGCCCGGACCCGCAGTCGCAGTACTTCGCGCAGCGGGCGGCCCTGGCCGAGAACACGGTGCAGTCCGCGCCCAACCTGGCGCCGGCCACCCGCGAGGTGATCCTGAAGAACCTGCGCATCATCGAGGGTTCGATGCAACAGATCCAAGGAGCGCTGGAGAAGGACCCGAACAACCCGCGCCTGCGTTCGCTGCTCTACGACCTTTACCAGAATGAAGCCCAGCTGCTGGCCGCCACCCAGCAGATCCAGGCCCAGACCACCACGAGGAACGAACTATGAAACGCCTTTCTATCATCCTGGTATACGTGCTGCTCGGCATGGCCACGGTGGTGGCGAGCTTCTCGCTGCTCACCCTGACATCCAGCACCGCCTATGCCAGCGATTACGACAGCGACGAGGACGCCCCGCCCGCTGCGAGCCGCAAGGTGGACGAGACCCGGCCCGCCAAGGCCGACGGCGAGGTGCGCATCGACAACCTGGCCGGCACGGTGAAGATCCACGGCTGGGACAAGGACCAGGTGCACATCACCGGCACCCTGGGCTCGGTGGTGAGACGTCTCGAGATCAACAGCGACGACTCCGGTATCAGCATCAAGGTGGTGTTGCCGCACGACGTGCACGGCGACGAGTGCGGGGAATGCGCCGACCTCACCATCGACGTGCCGGCCGGGAGCCGCGTCGAGGCGAGCACCGTGAGCGCCGACATCGAGGCCAGGGGCCTCACCGGCGCCGCCCGGCTCGGCACCGTGAGCGGCACCCTGGTGCTCGAATCCAGCGCCGCCCGGGTGGACGTGCACAGCATAAGCGGCGACGTGACCGTGTCCGGCTCGGCCAAGAACGCCAACATCACCGCCACCAGCGTGAGCGGCGGGGTGCATGTCACGGGCGTGGACGGCAGCCTGCACGCCGAGAGCGTGAGCGGGGACGTGAGGGTGAGCGACGGGCACCTGACCGGCGCCGAGCTCAGCTCCACCTCCGGCAACCTCACCTTCCTTGGCAGCCTGTCGAAGGGCGGCGACTATGAGTTCCACAACGTCAGCGGCGACGTGGAGCTCGGCCTTGGGTCCTCGACCAGCGCCCACTTCGACGTGTCGAGCTTCAGCGGCGACATCGACAACAGCTTCGGCCCGCGCCCGAACCGGGTGAGCAAGTACAGCCCCGGCATGGAGCTGCACTTCACCAACGGCAGCGGCGACGCCCAGTTGAGCGCGCGCACCCTGAGCGGCGACATCCGCATCCACGAGTGAGGCGAGGGACTGACGGAGAGGAAAGGGGCGCCCTCGGGCGCCCCTTTCATTTGGCGGGCTTGGGTCTGGCGGCCCGCAGGGGCTTGGCGTCCGGCACCAGCTGATAGAACAGGCTCGATTCCCGCTTGTAGAAGCCCTCGGTGTGAAAGGAGTCCGCCAGCCGGAAATGCTCGTAGTCCAGGTGGTGGCAGATCTCGTGCAGGAAGGTGCGCAGGAAGCTGCGGAAGGCCACGGCGCGTTTCTTCTGGGCGGTGCGCATCCAAAGGCTGATCTTCGCGGTCTTGACCCGGCCCTCCACGCCCTCGTACAGGCCGTGTAGTTCACCGTAGTCGTTGGAGGGGCGCACCGCCAGCACCTTGAGCTCCACGGGCCTTATGGCGAGCTGCTCCACCATCCCGGCCGCGAGCCGGCGACAGGCTTCCTGTACCCGCAGGCGGTCGTCGGCGAGCAGTGCCGCCTCCAGCTCCGGGATGAGGGGATGCAGCCGTGCCGGGTCCGGCAGCGCGACCCGCTCGATGCGGTCGCTCTCCGCATAGATGCGTTTGTTGGCCGCGCTGAGGCGCTTGTAGTAAGCGAACACCATGCGGCGCCAGCTTAGCAAAACCAGGCCGCGGACATGCCTGCTAAAATGCCCACTGGAAAGGCGACGGAGCGTGGCCGGACATGCAGAAGAGCACCCTCTCCTACTGGCTCGGGGCCCTCGCCATGCCTGGGCTCATGTTCTTCTTCGCCACCGCCCTGGTGCTGCAGTTCGTGCGCCTGGATCTCGACTGGGTGACGACTCCCATCAGCTTCTACCTCCTGGGTCCGGGTTGCGTCTGGCTCATCGCCGCCTACTTCGTGCTGGGGGCCTCGATCCTCTGCATCGCGCTGGCCTTCCATCTCTCGTTCGAGACGCCAGCGCAGAGCCCCCTCGCCCTGGCGCTCTTCGCCATCGGCGCCGTGAGCGTGTGTGTGGTGGCGGTGTCCCATACGGACACCCATGCCGCCCCGGGCCCGACTCTCCACGGCATCGTGCACAACCTGGCGGCACTCATCGCCTTCCTCACCGTGACCTTGGGGATGCTGCTGCGTTCCTGGACCTTCAGCCTCGACGCGCGCTGGCGCCGGCATTTCCCCAAGGCCTTCGGCCTCGCGAGCCTCACGTTCGTGGCGCTGCTGCTCTACGGCCTGTGGAGCGCGCTGCCCCGGGGCGCCGCCCAGAAGTTCGTGATCCTGCTCATCGTGCTCTGGCTCATGCTCGCGAGCCGCTGGCTCACCCGACAGGCGCCGCAGCCTTAATCCGCCATGGCCCGCTGGCGCGTTCCCTCCCCCAAATCCTCGCCCTACATCACCCGCGATGGCTACGCCGTGCTCGAGGCGGAGCTGCGCGCGCTCTGGAAGCGCCGCGCCGGCGTGACCCAGGCACTCGCCGCGGCGGCGGCGGAGGGCGACCGCTCCGAGAACGCGGAATACATCTACCGCAAGAAGGAGCTCCGGGAGATAGACCGGCGCATCGGTTACCTGCAGAAGCGCATGCCGGACCTCAAGGTCATCAGCGAGTCCCCGGCGGAGGCGACGCGGGTGTTCTTCGGCGCCTGGGTCACGCTCGAGGACGAGAAGGGCGACGAGGCCGAATACCGCATCGTGGGGCCCGACGAGTTCGACCCCGCGAAGCACTACATCAGCGTGGACTCGCCCCTGGCCCGGGCCCTGCTCAAGAAGGCGGTGGACGACGAGGTCTCGGTGAAGACCCCGTCCGGTGCCCTGCACTGCTTCATCATGAAGGTGCGTTACACGTCATAAAGCGCCGCATTATGTGCGCTGGCGCCCGGCCCGCGGGGGAGCGACAATCGGGCCATGGGAAACGAGAAAGATAAACAGCACGAGGACGAGGCGCTGGACGAGGCTCTGGAAGAGACCTTCCCGGCCAGCGACCCCATCGCCGTGACCCCCCAGCCCCACGACCCCGACGACACGGCCAAGAAGGAGCCCTTGAAACCGGGGAAGTCCGGCCGCACCTAAGCCCGCAGACTTTTGCGGAGCTTCCCATGCCCGACTCCACCCACATCGCCTGCCCCGCCTGCGGCGCTTCCAACCGCGTACCTACGGAAAAGCTCGCCCAACAGCCGAAATGCGGCAAGTGCGGTGAGGCGCTCTTCGCCGGTCACCCGGTGGAGATCAACGACGCCAACTTCGCCGCCTTGGTATCGGGCACGGACCTGCCCGTGGTGGTGGACTGCTGGGCCACCTGGTGCGGCCCCTGCCAGCGTTTCGCGCCCATCTTCAGCGAAGCGGCCGAGAAGCTCGAGCCCCGGTTCCGCCTGGCGAAGCTCGACACGGATGCGAACCAGCAGACCGCAGCGCGCTTAGGCATTCGCAGCATCCCCACGCTCATCCTCTTCAAGGGTGGCAAGGAGACGGCGCGCATCTCCGGCGCCATGCCGCTGGGACCTTTTATGGAATGGGTGAAGCAGCACGCTTAAGCGTGCTGCTGGCCGTTCAGTTCCCCGTATAGCCCGGGCCGTATAAAACCCGGCCGGGCAGCGCTCCGGTCATCTTGCCACCGTCTATCACCGGCACCCCGTTGACCAGCACGTACTGCATGCCCACCGACAAGCGGTTGGGGTCATCATAGGTGGCCACGTCGTGGACGGTGTCCGGATCGAACACGTCCAGGTCCGCCCACATGCCGAGCTTCAGCACGCCCCGGTCCGTGAGGTGCTCCCGCTGGGCTGGCAGCGCGGTGAACTTGCGGATGGCGTCGGCGAGCGTGAGCTTGTGCTCCTGCCGCACATACTTGCTCAGGATGCGGGGGAAGGTGGCGTAGGCCCGGGGGTGGGGGTGTTCGGTGCCGAGTAGCCCTTCGGGCGAGGTGCCGGAGGCGTCGTTGTCGATGGATACCCAGGGCTGTTGCAGGATGAGGTCCACGTCCGGCTGGGACATGCCGAACACCGCCACCTCGGTGGCGGCCTTGTCCTTGATGAGGAAATCGCAGATGGCGTCGATGGGATCCTCGTGCCATTGCTTCGCGATCTCGCTCATGCGTTTGCCCTCGTAGGCGAGCAGCGCGGGATCGCTCACCGCGGTGATGAGGATGTCTTGAGGCCCTTCGATGGCGAGCCATTCGTTGTCCCAGGCTTTCGTCGGGGTGAGCATGTCGGCGCGGATCTTGGCGCGCGTGGCCGGATCCTTGAGCCGGGCGATGAGCTTCTCGCTGCCGCCGTCGTGGGCCCAGGGCGGGATGAAGGCGGCCATGCCGTTCTCCCAGGCGGTGTAGGCGTAAGTGTCGGCGGTGATGTCGAGCCCTTGGGCCCGAGCCGCATCTATGCGCTGGATCACCGCCGCCGCCCGGCCCCAGTTCTGCTTGCCCGAAGCCTTGAGGTGGAACACTTCCACCGGGATGTGGGCCTCCTTGGCGATGCGGAAGGTCTCGTCGAAAGCCGCGTCCTCCGCGTTGCCTTCGCTGCGCATGTGGGTGGCGTAGATGCCGCCGTAGTCCGAGGCGGTCTGGGCGAGGGCGATCAATTCATCGGTCTTGGCGTAGGGGGCCGGCGGGTACTGCAGGGCCGTGGAGACGCCCAGGGCCCCTTCCTTCATGCCCTCCGCCACCAGGGCCTGCATCTCTTTCAACTGATCCGCCGTAGGCGCCTTGTCGCCGTATCCCAGCACCATCTCCCGCACTGAGGCCGCACCTATATAGGTGCCCATATTGATGCCCATGCCCTGCTGCTTGAGGCGCGCGAAGTACTGGCTGAGGGTCCGCCAGTCGGGGGTGACGTGGTAGTGGTCGTAGCCCGGCTGGTTCTCCTTGATCATCTCGTCGTCCAGGGGCGCGACGGATTCCCCCTCGCCGGTGATCTCGGTGGTGATGCCCTGGTAGATCTTGGAGGGCAGGCGCGGATCCACCAGGATGGTGATCTCCGACTGGCCCAGCATGTCGATGAAGCCCGGCGTCACCAACAGGCCTTTGGCGTCGATGACGCGCTTGGCCTGGGCCTTCGAGAGGTCGCCGATGGCGGCGATGCGCCCGTCCTTCACCGCGAGGTCGGCCGCGTACCAGGGGGAGCCGGTGCCGTCCATGATATGGCCGCCCTTGATGATGAGGTCGTATTGGGGCGCGGCCGCGATGGAGCTGGAAAGCGGCAGGACCAGGAGGGCAAGCAGGCCGACAGTACTACGCAGCATCGACGTTCTCCCAGGCTTCGAGTGGTGATGTCAGGTGACCGGCTCAGGTCTTGGGTTTGATACCGAAGAGCTTGTCGAGTTCCTCACGGGTGGGGTCCGGGGACGAGGCAGTGGGTTTGTCGCCGCCTCCGAAAAGCGCATCCAACTCCGCCCGGGCAGCCGCGGTCCGGGGTTGGTCCTTGGGCATATGGGCCGCTAGCCGGGGACGGAAATAGTCGCAGAAGTTGGCGTGCTCCTTCTCCTGCACGTGCTCGGCCCGGTCCTCCAGGCAGCCCTGGCGGAGCTTGGGTTCATGGAACTCGCAGAGCTTGCAGACGTGGAGCTCGGCGGCGCACTTCAGGCACACCGAGAGCCGCGACAGGGGCATGGGCACGCCGTCGAGGGCCGCACCGCATTTCCAGCAGACCAGGGCCTCGCTCACCCAGCCGGGCCCGTGTCCTGGACCTGGATCTTGCAGTCGGGCACGGAGGAAGCCGGACGCACCTGATAGCGGTGACCGGCGATGAAATCGCCCTGGTAGCTCACCCGCACCCAGGGAGCGAGCGCAGGGGTGTGCAGGTTGTCCTGCAGCACTATGCAGTGGAACAGGAGCGTGTGCGCGCCGGCGGGCACGTCGAGCTCGATGGGGCAGTCGTCCCCACTCTTGCAGACGTCGGTGTCGTCGAGCTTGAGGATGCCCATGGCCACGCCCTTGTTCGCGGGGCCGCCCAAGTTCCAGTCGGCGGGATAGCTGATCGCCACGTGGGCAGCGGCGGTCATGGGCACGAGATGATCTGCTCCGGAAGATGCGCAGGCGGAGCCGAGCGCAGCCAGGACGATCGGGAAAGCGATTTTCCAGCAGTACGAAGGCAGACAGGCTTTGTTACGCCCAGGCCGCATTGGAGTCTGTGGGCGAATGGAAATAATCGCTCTCTTCCGCCGAGAGCTGCACGTTCTTCATGAGCTCGGTCTTGCGCAGCTCCGCGGTGGACACCGGTGCGCAGTCCTCACACATGGGATCCTCGCAGGGCTGCCGGGAGTAGAGCCAGTAATGCACGGCGCCGGCCATGATGCCGTCGGCGATGTCCCACACGTCCACGTCCGGGTTCTCGTCCGCCAGCTTGTTGGCGAGTTCCACCACCTGTCGGGCGGCGTCATCGAAGGGGGTCACGTCGGATGCCATGGCTTTGGACCTGAACTGCGCGGGGGGATACTCATTCTAGCAGACCGGCTCAGGGAGGCCGCCGCGCCCCGCCGGACGCGGGCAGCCGGGCCTGGAAATTGCTAGGATGCGCTTCCCATTTGACACTTCTAAAGACCGGACGAGCCATGGCGAACGAACGCGACGAACTGAAACTGGAACTGGACGCCGACAACCTCTACCGCGAGGAGATGTTCACGGACCAGAAGATCGGCTCCATCCGCCAGCTCACCCCGGTGAAGCGCGACGGCTCCCTGGACGGCGCGCGCCCGGTGATCTTCATCGGTGAGACCAGTCTGATGACGCCGGCCGGCACCCTGCCCATCCACTTCAAGCTCGAGGC
>DASYZF010000390.1:0-6106 GCA_035946515.1 Gammaproteobacteria bacterium
GCGGCCCCAAATTGATCTCTTCTGGAAAATCCTTCCTGGATTTTCCAGAATCGGCGGGTCCGGCATAGCCGTACCCGCCTCCGCTTCGCGCACGGCGCATCCATGCGCCGTGATTCATCGGTGACTACATGGTTCATCCCCCAACATTCGCCCAGACCAATCCCCGCGTGGGTTTCGTGAGCCTCGGCTGCCCCAAGGCGCTGGTGGATTCCGAACGCATCCTGACGCAGCTGCGCATCGAGGGCTACGAGGTGGTGGGCGGCTACGGCGAGGCGAACCTCGTGGTGGTGAACACCTGCGGCTTCATCGAAGCGGCGCAGCAGGAATCCCTGGACGCCATCGGCGAGGCGCTCACCGAGAACGGCAAGGTGATCGTGACCGGCTGCCTCGGCATGAAGAACGCCTTCATCCGCGAGCGCTACCCCGACGTGCTCGCCATCACCGGTCCCCACGACTACGAGGCGGTGATGCGCGCGGTGCACGCACAGCTCGCGCCGCCGCCCCGCAACCCCTACGTGGACCTGATCCCGGCGAGCGGCATCAAGCTCACGCCGCGCCACTACGCCTATCTCAAGATCTCCGAAGGCTGCAACCACAAGTGCAGCTTCTGCATCATCCCGAAGCTGCGCGGCAAGCTCGCGAGCCGGCCGCTCACCGAGGTGATGCGCGAGGCCGAGAAGCTCGTGAAGGACGGCGTGAAGGAACTCCTGGTGGTGTCCCAGGACACCTCCGCCTACGGCGTGGACCTGCGCTACGCCGGCGGCGAGTGGCGCGGCCGCGAGTACCGCGCCCACATGACAGACCTGTGCCAGGCCCTCGGTTCGCTCGGGGTGTGGGTGCGCCTGCACTACGTCTATCCCTATCCCCACGTGAACGAGGTGATCCCGCTCATGGCCGAGGGCAAGGTGCTGCCCTACATGGACATCCCGCTGCAGCACGCGAGCCCCACGGTGCTGAAGGCCATGCGCCGGCCGGCCGCCGGCGAGAAGGCCCTGAAGCGCATCCAGGAATGGCGGGCCATCTGCCCGGACCTCACGCTGCGCTCCACCTTCATCGCCGGGTTCCCCGGCGAGACCGACGCGGACTTCGAGGAGCTGCTGGCTTTCATCCGCGAGGCGGAGCTCGACCGGGTGGGGTGCTTCAGCTATTCGCCAGTGGAGGGCGCCGACGCCAACGCGCTGCCGGGCCACGTGCCGGCGGAGCTGGCCGAGGAGCGCCGCGGCCGTTTCATGGAGGCCCAGGCCGAGGTGAGCCGCAAGCGCCTGCAGCGCTTCGTGGGCCGCGAGCTCACGGTGCTGGTGGACAGCGTCGCGGACGGGGCCGCCGTGGCCCGGAGCTACGCCGACGCCCCGGAGATCGACGGGGTGGTGCGCATCGCCGCCGCCGGCAAGCTCAAGGCCGGGCAGTTCGCCAAGGTGCGGGTGACCGGGGCGGACGAGTACGACCTGGCGGCCCAGCCTGCCTAAGCTTCGCGGCCGCTTCCCGGCCTGAATCCAAGGACGCGCCGCCTGCGTATAGTCTGCAGGCATAATGTGTCCGGGGTATCCGGGGAGACGACCATGTCCTTGCGCCACTGCATCCAGGCGGCCCTCGCCGCCGCGACCTTCTCCATTGCCGCTTCCGGCTTCGCGGCCGACGCCGCGCCGGCCAACCCTCCCGCGGGGAGCGTGGTCGTCGCCGTGCAGTCGCCCGCCTGGGTGCTGCATCCCGATGGTGCCACCGCACCGCTCAAGCCCGGCATGCAGGTCGGCGACGGCGACACCCTGCGCACCGCCGCAGGCGGCCGCGTCTACGTGGACCTGCCGGAGCACAGCCGCGTGAAGCTGGGCGAGAACACCGAGTTCGCCACGCCCACCATGGACATGAACAAGGACCAGCAGGGTTCGCCGGTGTTCAAGGGCGTGCTGCACATCCTGAAGGGCGTGTTCCGCTTCACCACCAGCCTCGTGGGCAAGAGCGAACACCGCGACGTGAGCATCCAGGTGGGCACCGCCACCATCGGCCTGCGCGGCACGGACGTGTGGGGGCGCGCCGGGACCGACGGTTCCCTGGTGGCGCTCTTGGAGGGCAAGATCTCCATGGACATGCCGGGCCACTCCGGCATGATGATGGACCAGCCCATGCACTACATGATGATGCCGGCGGCGGGGGCCATGCAGGAGAACGTGCCCGTGACCCAGGACAACGTGGTCGATTGGTCCGCCCAGACCGACGTGGCTGCCGGCGCCGGTGTGTTGACGAGCGACGGCAAGTGGACGGTGGCACTCATCTCCTCCACCAGCGATGCGGACGCCGCGCGCCTCATGCAGAAGCTGGCTGCGGCGGGCTACCCTTCCGAGGACCTGCAGGTGACGGTGAAGGGCAAGCAGTGGCACCGCCTGGTGATCCGCCAGGCGGCGAGCTACAAGGACGCGAAGGCCATCGAAGCGAAGGTGGCGAAGCAGTTCCCATTAATGAGTCCTTGGTCTTATCTGCAGAAAGACTGAAATCCGCGAATTGACTCATCCATGGTGTCCTGACCAGGGCGGACTTCCTGTCCGCTCGCTCGAAGCTGCGCTTCTCGCCCTGGCGGGGCGCGCACTGCATGCAGCGCGCCTGTGGTCTCATATCCAGAAATAACCTGTCAGATTGCTGCGCTGTAACGCACAGCAATCCGTCAAATTTCTCTCCATGATGGCGGCTTCACCGGGTAAACCCGGTGAAGCCGCTCGCGTTGCTCTGTAGTGCCGGCCCGAGCGGCGACCTCTAAGAGACGACATTCCTCATCATCAAGGGAGAAAGATCATGAAGAAGATCATCCTGGCCGTCATGCTCGGCGCGCTCCTGGGCGCAGGCGCCATAGCCTATGCCGGCGGCCGCCATCCGAACCTGAACGAAGCCCACAACCTGGTGGTGAAGGCCATGGACAAGCTCGATGCGGCCCAGAAGGCCAATGAGTTCGACCTGGGCGGCCATGCCGCCAAGGCCAAGGACCTCTTGACCCAGGCCGAGGCCGAGATCAGGCAGGCGAAGGAAGCGGCGAACGACAAGAAGTGATGTGCGACGCGGGCCGCGCGGCGGCGAGCGCGCGGCCTACGTGCCTTGAAGGCCTAGAACTCGAGGGAAGGCCGGAACACCAGCGTCAGGGAACTCTTGTTGTCGGTGCGCAAGGGGCCTGAGTATTCGTACGGGCTTTCCCAGATGAAACCTATGTCCAGGGTCAGGGAATAGCCCTTGTTGGCGAAGGGGTATTTCTTGCCGAACTCCACTTCCTCGTATAGCGGCCGGCCGCCGTGCTGGGAGAACTGCACCTGCAGGTCCACGTCGCTGTTGTTGAGCCAGCTCAGGAAGGGGGCGTTGAAGTCCAGGTTGCTGCGGTGAATGCCGAAGTACATCACGTCGGTGATGTAGGGATTGGCGTTGAACTTGCCGCCCACCCGGAAGCTCCAGCTCAGATGCTCGTCCGGGTAGTTGAGGTCGCCCTTGATCTTCCACTCCGCTTCGTACCATTTGTCCTGGATCAGCACGTTGTCCTTGATGTGCTGGGCGCCCACGCTCAGGAGATAACCCGTGTAGCCCAGGTTGCTGACCTTGCTGGTGTCGCCGGGGATCTCCAGGTTCGCGATGTTGCCGAAGAACGCCGACAGGGCCCAGGGTTCCTGGAAGCCGGCAGTGGCGGACTCGATCACGTTCACGCCCGTGTGGCTGATCTCGCCTTCCCGGTAGAGCCAGGGAGAATGGCCCTTGAGGTAGGTGCCGAGCACCGGCATGGGATAGACGCTCGCCTCCAGCAGCATGTAGCGCGGCACCAGCGAACCCGTGATCAGGTCGCGGTAGATGGTGGCTTCGTTCTTGGAGCGGATGGTGGGGATGGGCTTGTCCGTGAGCGGGACGTTCACGTCCACGTCGCTGTAGTAGGGATCCAGCTCCCAGACCACCTCGGTCTTGGTGGTCTCGGCCTGGGCTTCGGCCACGGCAGCCCGGGCCGTGGTGCTCGGGCCGGGAGCGGCGGTGGAGTCGGCCGCGGAGGCTGACGGGGCGGTGCCGAAGAGGAGAGCGAGCATCCCTGCCGCCAGTGCGATGCGGTGCATAGGCCGTGGTTCAGCGTGACGAATTATGTAAAAGCTTAGCGGGCCATGCCCCGCGGCACAAGGCTTTCGCAGCCCAAAGGTACAATGGCCGCCCTCCCCGAGACCGCCCACCATGCCTGAGATACCCGCGCTTCTGAGCTTCCCTCACGGCATCACCGCTGTGGACACGGACTACGTGCGCCCGCGCCTGGACGCGAGCCATATCATCGTGCGCGGCGACCGCGCCGCTTTCGTGGACACGGGTACCACCCATTCCGTGCCGCGCCTGCTGGCGGCGCTGCGGTCCAAGGACGTGGCCCCGACGGACGTGGACTACGTGTTCCTGACCCATGTGCACCTCGACCACGCGGGCGGCGCCGGCGAGTTGATGCGGCACCTGCCCAACGCCAAGGTGCTGGTGCACCCCCGCGGCGCGGCCCACGTGGTGGACCCGGCGAAGCTCATCGCCGGCACCAAGGCGGTGTACGGCGAGGCCGAGTTCATGCGGCTCTACGGCGAGATCCCGCCCATCCCCAAGGAGCGGGTGATCGAGGCGCCGGATGGCCTGCTGGTTCGGCTCGGCGGGAGCGAGCTGCTGCTAATCCACACCCCGGGCCACGCCTTGCACCATTACTCCATCGTGGACCCCACCAGCGACAGCGTCTTCACCGGCGACACCTTCGGCATCTCCTACCGGGTGTTCGACACCGCCAAGGGACCCTTCATCTTCCCGGCCACGACGCCGGTGCACTTCGACCCGGAGCAGGCCCATGCCTCGCTCCGGCGCATCATGGAGTTCGAGCCGGGGGCGGTCTATCTCACCCACTACAGTCGCGTCACGGGACTCAAGCGGCTGGCGGCTGACATGCACGCCTGTCTCGACGAATACGAGCGCATCGCCCAGAGTCTCGCGGACGCGGGCGAGGCGCGCCTCGGGGAGATCAAGCACAAGCTGCACGCCTACCTCGTGCAGCGGGTGCGGGAGCACGGCTGCACGCTGGATCAGGGGACGGTGGACACTTGGCTCGAGATGGACGTGGACTTGAACGCGAAAGGCCTGGCTGTGTGGTTAGACCGGAGGAAAGCCTGACCCCCACGGTCATCATGACGACCGGCGCAGGTGTTGGCCCGAGACAATCGGGTTGTTTACTTAAGGCTTGAGCACATAAATTCACTTGCACGTTTATATCGGATGGGACTGCGAATCCCATCACGATAATCCATAACGCATCGCACTAACGTTGAGCCACCTTCCAGTGGCGCTCCCCTTGAAAACCGAGATGACGTGCGCACCTGAACTGGAGGTACCGCGCGCGAGCCCTGCCGTCCGCGCACGGTGGCGTCAATCCGAACCGCGGCAGGACATATGTAGGGAGTGTCACCATGACCGGTGAAAAGATCCTGACCCTCTGGTCCAACTCGCCCGCCGTCTCCATCGTGGTGTGGGTGGCGCTGCTCATCGTGGTGCTGTACATCGCCCGCTGGCCGGCGCACCGGCTGCTGCGGGGGATGGGCCGGCTGGTGTACCGCGGCCTGCGCCTGGCTTCCCAGGGTATGACGAAGGTCGCGGAGAAGCTCAGCAAGCGCAACCGCGAGGTGATGCTGATGCAGGCCCGCGAGCACCAGGTGCAGAAGCTGCAGCGGGAGTTCGAACGGGTGGCCGCTTACGTGAACAAGGATCTCTCGGCCTATCCGGCCTTGAACCGGCAGCTCACCAGCGTGGGCACCAAGGTGGAGGAGGACTTCCAGAAGTCCGGCGAGGTGCCGCCCATGCCGCCCTCCTGGGTGCAGGCCGTCGAGACCATCGCCAAGATCCCTCCCAACGGCGATCCGATGGTGGGCAATATCCTCAAGAACGTGGAGACGATGCTGGACAAGTCCAGCAAGCAGGTGACCGACGCCTACCGCAAGGCCTCCTCCAAGCGCCATGAGCTCCTGCAGAAGATGCTGCCCATGTGGCGCTACATGAACCGCAAGCTCGACAGCCTGGAGAAGCTGTTCACGGGGCTCGGGGAGCGCACCCAGAAGATCGACAACCAGATCGCGCGACTCGAGAA
>DASYZF010000391.1:0-2476 GCA_035946515.1 Gammaproteobacteria bacterium
ATCGTCGGACCCTCGGGCCACGTGTACACCATCTGGGCCGACGGCTACCAGCAGTACGTGGAGAACAGCTACGCCCGCTGGCAGAAGCTCGTGGCCACGCCGACGTATTCCAACGTGAGCCTGCTGCGCCAGGCGGACGCCGACTTCAAGGTGCCGGAAGCGGTGGATCTCGTGTTCACCAATCAGAACTACCACGACTACCACGACAAATACATGGGTCCGGTGGACATGGTCGCTTTCGACAAGAAGGTGTTCGATGCCTTGAAGCCCGGCGGGCTGTTCGTGGTGATCGACAACGTGGCTCCGGCGGGTTCGGGTTTCGCCGACACGGACACCACTCATCGCGTCGACCCCGAGGCGGTGAAGAAGGAGGTGGAGTCGGCGGGCTTCGTGTTCGACGGCGAGAGCGACGCGCTCAAGAACACGGCTGACACCCACCTGCTCGTGTCCTACGAGCCGCCCATGGCAGGGCACAATGACCAATTCATCTTTCGCTTCCGGAAGCCGATGCAATGAACCGACGCAGCATCGGCATCCTGCTGGCTACGTTGTTCTCCCTGTACGGGGTGCGTCTGTGCTGGGCCGCGGCGAGCGCGCCGCATCCCGTGGACTTGGGGCCGGCGCTCAGCTTCGCTACGGACGACACGCCGGAGTTCTCGGCAGACGGGGATACGGTGTTCTTCGACCGTAGCCCCACGGCCGCCAGCAAGACCATCATGATCGCCCGCAAGCTGGGCGGCGCCTGGGGTAAGGCCACGGTGGCGCCGTTCTCGGGCCGTTGGTTCGACCAGAATCCGGTGCTGGCGCTGGATGGCTCTTACCTACTCTTCGATTCCGACCGCCCGGTCACACCCGGCGGCAAGCCCCTGGTGCAGGCCCTCTTCGGCCGGCCGCAACCGGGCAGCAACATCTGGCGGGTGGACAGGAAGGGCGAGGCTTGGGGCGAGCCCGTGTGGCTCGGACCCGTGGTGAACACCGACGACTTCGTGGATTTCCCGGACATCGTGGCGGACGGGAGCCTCTATTTCATGCGCTGGGACCAGGGGGCGGTACATTTCTTCCGCGCCCAGTACCGGGACGGCCAGTACCTCCCGGCGGTGCGGGTGGACATCGGCGACCCTGCGGTCACGACCCACGATGCGGCGGTGGCGCCGGATGAGTCCTTCATGGTGTTCGACTACGGCCGGGTGAAGGGCGGCCTCGGCCGGCTCTGCATCTCCTTGCGTCGTGACGGGCACTGGAGCGCGCCGCAGGACCTGGGCGACGTCATCAACCAGGATCTGCCCTGGGGGTCCCGCTTGAGCCCCGATCACCGCAGGGTGTATTTCACCGGCGCCACCAAGATCTGGAGCCTGTCGCTCACGCCCTGGCTGCGCTGAAGCTGCCGGGCCGCCGCGGGCTAGAACAGGGCGACCCCGTCCCCCGCGCGCGGTCCGTCGGCCCTGAAGCCGGGACGCGTGGCGAGCAGGAACTGCATCCCGGCGATGCCGGTCTCACCGCTGTCTTCCACGTGCAGGCCCGCGCCCCTGAAGAGCGCGATCATCTCGTCCAGGCTCAATCCGCCGTGGCGGTGGAGGCCGCGCCGGCCGGCGGGGGCCTCGAAATCCACGGCCAGCACGCGGCCGTCCGGTTTCAGCACCCGGGCGATCTCGGCGGCACACTCGCCGCGGGAGCCGCGGGGGAGATGGTGGAGCATCAGGGTGCTGAACACGGCGTCGAACTCGGCGTCGTGGTAGGGCAGGTGCTGGGCAGGAGCCCGACTGAAGACCACCTTGAGGCCGGCGCGGCGCACTTTCTTGGCGGCGCGCGCCAGCATCTCGGGGGAGGCATCCACGCCGAACACGGCGCCTTTAGGTCCCACCGCGCGCTTGGCCACGAGGGCGAGGCTGCCGGTGCCGCAGCCCACGTCCAGCACCGTCTCGCCGGGTCTGAGATCCGCGAGTTCCAGGAACTTCTCGTGGAAGCCGCGCCCCCAGCCCAGATTCAGGAGCCAGACCGTGAGGTCGTAGAAGCCGGCGCTGTGCAGCAGCAAGCCGGGGGCGTGGTGCCCGTCTTCGGGTCCGGTGCCGTGACGCATGGGGCTCACCCGTGGTGCCAGTGGTCTTGCATGTCGCGCCGGAAGGCTTCGCGCTCCTCCGGGCTCATGCGCATCCAGCGCTCCGCCAGGCGGTGGCGCCAGTGGTGTCCGTGGCGGTGCCAGTGGCCGCCGCGGAAGCGCCCGAAGAATATCCAGCTCAGCACCAGGAGGCCCAGGGCCTGCCAGTAGTCGAGGGTCTTCAGGCCGAAGATCGCGGGCATGAGCCAGTTCCACAGGCTCATGGCCACGTAGCCGAACAGGAACGCGGCGAGCACCGCGAACACTCCGAACATCACACCTTTCGCTATCCAATGACGTTTCATGTAAGTCTCCTCATGGTTCCTTGAATTCCTCATACAGGGGTTGCAACCGCTGCCGCAGGTAGCGCACCGCGTAATG
>DASYZF010000392.1:0-15621 GCA_035946515.1 Gammaproteobacteria bacterium
CCGCGTAGCTCGCGGCAGCGGCCCCGGGCCAGCTCCACCACATCCGGATTGCGCTTCTGGGGCATGATCGAAGAACCGGTGGTGAAGGCGTCCGGCAGACGGATGAAGCCGAACTCGGGCATGGAATAGAGGGCCACATCCCAGAGGAACTTCTCCATCACGAGGCCGATGGAGGCTAGACCGTTGAGTAATGCGAGTTCGTGGCGGCCCCGGGAGTTCTGCACGTCCACCGGGTTCACCTGCACCGCCGAGAATCCCAGCAGTTTCGCCGTGTATTTCCGCTCGATGGGCAGGGGGACACCGAAGCCCGCCGCCGCACCCAGGGGGCAGCGGTCGAGCCGCGCGTAGAGCGCACGCAGGCCCTCGAGCTCTTCGATGAGGCCCGCCGCGAAGGCCGCGCCCCAGAGACCGAAGCTCGAAGGCATGGCGCGGCGCAGATGGGTGTAACCCGGCATGGATTCGGCTGCGTGGGATTTGGAGAAGGCCAGGAAGGCGCGGCTCAGGGTCGCCACCTGCCCGCCGACATCCAACAAGGCCTCGCGCATATAGAGCCGCAGCGCCAGGATCACCTGGTCGTTGCGGGAGCGCCCCAGGTGGATACGCTTGCCGGCGTCGCCCAGCTCCGCCGTGAGCAGGGACTCGATGACGGTGTGCGCATCTTCCTGTTCCGGGCTGATGCGAATCCCGCCTTCCCTGGCGCGCTTGGCGATGGCCGCGAGCCGTACTACCAGTGCATCGGCATCCTTGGTCGGCAACAGGCCTGCCTTGGCGAGCATACGCGCGTGGGCGGCGCTGCCCAGGGCGTCGTGGACGAGCAATACCGCATCCAGCTCCGGGTCACCGCCCACGGTGAAGCGATGTATCGCTTCGTCCAAGGGCAGACCCTTGGACCAGAGCTGTGCACTCACGCCGCGTGTTCCTTGGACTTCGCTTCCCGGGGCACGACCATGGTGCCGCTGCCCTGGTTGGTGAAGACCTCGGTCAGTACCGCATCCGGTAGCACGCCGCTCACGAGATGCGCGCTCGCCACGCCTCCCGTGAGGGCACGGCGCACCGCGCTGAGCTTGGGCCGCATGCCCCCGCTCACCTTGCCGGAACGTTCCATGCCCTCGATGCCCTCCAGCGTGGTGTAGGGCACGAGGCTGGTGGGTCGCGCCAGGTCTTCCAGTAGCCCCGGCACCTTGAGCAGGAAGAAGAGCTTCTCGGCGCCGAGCGCCGCCGCCACTTCCGCGGCCACGGTGTCGGCGTTGGTGTTGAAAACCTCGCCCTTGTCGTTGGCCGAGAGCGGCGTGATCACCGGCACGTATTCGCCGCCGAGCAGATGCCGCAACAGGGCCGGGTTCACCTTGTCGATGTCGCCCACGAGGCCGAAGTCCACGAACTGGGTCTGGCCCGCATCATCTTTCATCTGCACCGGCTGGCGCTTGCGGGCCGTGAGCAGGCCGCCGTCCACGCCGCTTATGCCCGTCACCGGCAGCCCCGCCGCCCGCAGGTCCGCCAGCAGATCCGTGTGCAGGCTGCCTGCCAGCACCATCTTGGCTGCGTCCAATACCTCGGCGGTGGTCACGCGCCGCCCGGCTACCTTCTGCACCGGCAGGTCCAGGCTCTCGCACAGGGCGTCGATGCCCGTGCCGCCGCCGTGGACCAATACCAATTTGATGGAGAAGCTCCACAACACCGCGAGCTGCTCGCAGACTGCGCGGCGCACCGCAGCGTCCTCCAGCACCTCACCGCCGAGTTTGAACACGAAGGTCTTGCCACGGAAGGCGCGCACGTACTGGGCGGCGGACCGCAGGCTGGCGTAGTTATCAGGCGCGACGGACATGACTGACCTCCCCCGATCGGGCACTCTGGTTCAACAGGCCGTGCAGCAGCACGCGCTGCACGTGGAAACGGTTCTCGGCTTCGTCGATGACGCGGCACTGCGGGCCGTCCAGCACCACATCCGCCACCTCCACGTTGCGCCGTACCGGCAGGCAGTGAAGGAACACGGCGTCGCGGGCGGCCGCAGCCATGGCGGCGGCGTCCAGTATCCAGTCCTGGTGTTGCACCACGCGGACAGCGGCCTCGGCGGCGGGCACCACAGCGGTGCTCGGCCCCCAGGCTTTGGCATAGACGGCTCGGCTCCCGGCCAACGCCGCCTTCCGGTCATGGGTGAACATGAGCGAACCCCCGGAGACCTTCGCATAGGCTTGCGCCTCCGACACGACGCCGGGATGCAGTTCGAAGCCCGACGGATGGGCGATGCGCACCTCGCATCCCGCGGCCGCGGCGGTGAGCAGGAAGGAATGGGGTACGGCCTTGGGAAGAGGCTTGATGTGCGGTGCCCAAGTGAGGGTCACCGGCAAGCCCTTCGTGGCGCCGAAGTTCTCGCGCAGGGTGAGCAGGTCCGCGAGCCCCTGGCAGGGATGCTCCCGCGCCGACTCCATGCTGATCACCGGCACCCCGGCGAGGGCACGGAACGCGTTCAGCACCGGGTCGGATGCGTCCGCGTCGTCGTCCTGCAGCGCGCCGAAAGTACGCACCGCCAGGGCGTCGGCGTAGCGGCCGAGCACGGGTATGGCTTCTTTTATATGTTCGGGCCGGTCGCCATCCATGACCGCACCGGCCCGATCCTCCAGCTTCCATACGCCGTTGCCCACGTCCAGCACGATGGCGTTACCGCCACCGCGCAGCATCGCGGCCTCGAAGGAGGCACGGGTGCGCAGGGAGGGGTTGAAAAACACCATCCCCAGGAGCTTGCCGGCGAGATGGGCGCCGGGTCCCTGCTTCTTCCAGGCGAGCGCCTGGTCCAGCACCGAGGTCACGCCGTCGACACCGATATCTGCGATGTGGGTGAAATGCTTCACAGGTGAGTAGCGCCGTAAGTAGCGATGGCACCGAGCAGGGCATCCACCGCCTGATCGCTCACGTTCAGCGGCGGCATGAGGCGCAGCACCTCGGGATCCGAGGAACCGCCGACGAGGATGCGCTGCTCCTGCAGGTATTTCTTGAGGCTACCGGCGTGCTTACCGGCCTTGAGGCCGAGCAGGAGCCCCCCGCCCCGTACCTCGGTGATGAAGCTGCCCGCGAGCGCCGTCCGGATGCGTTGCTCCTGGGTGGCGGCGTTCTCCATGAGCCGTTCCTCACGGATCACCTTCAAGGTAGCGACGAGGGCGGCACAGGCCAAGGGGCCACCGCCGAAGGTGCTGCCGAGGTCTCCCGATTTGAGGGCACCGGCGACAGCCGGACTCAGGAGCAAGGCGCCCATGGGCACGCCGGAGGCGATGCTCTTGGCGAGGGTCAGCATGTCCGGTGTCACGCGGTAGCGCTGGGCGGCGAAGGGCGTCCCCAAGCGACCCATACCCGTCTGCACCTCGTCGAAGACGAGCAGGGTTCCGGCGTGGCTGCATTTCTCCCGCAGCGCCTCGAACCAGGCAGCGGGCGCCGTGGTGACCCCCGCCATGGACTGCATGGGTTCCACGATCACGGCGGCGATGTCCGAGAGATCCACAGCCTCAAGGGCGGCAGGATCGGCGAAAGGCAGGAATTCCACCGGCGCCACCAGGGGCCCCAGGCTCTTCTTGAGCTCGGGGGCATCGGTGACCGAGAGCGCCAGCAGCGTGCGGCCGTGGAAGGAGCCCTTGAAGGCCACGAACCTGTGACGGCCGGTGAGCTGCACCGCCACCTTGAGGGCGCTCTCGTTGGCCTCCGCTCCTGAGTTGCAGAAGAACACCGAGGCGAGCCCCTCGGGCCCGAAGCCCACCAGCGCCTCGGCCGCCTCGTCCCGCACCGGCAGACGCGCCGCGGCGGAATAGAAAAGCAGCTGCCGCGCCTGGGCGGCGATGGCACCCGCGACCACGGGATGGCAATGCCCTGTCCCCGCCACGCAGTGACCGCCGTAGAAATCCAGATAGACGTTGCCGTTGGCGTCGAGCACCTGATCGCCGCGGCCGGCGGCCACCGGGAAGGGATAAGGAGCGTAGGTCGGCAGCAAGGGCGCGACAGCCCTGTTTTGCGGGGAATCTTTAAAAATATGCATTTATGCGTGTATAAAATCGCGTTAAATGGTATATAATGCGCTTATATACAATTTAATTCCGCCTAATGCAAGGGCTATGCAAGCCTCTTGTGTCCCCGCCGGGAGCTGCCCATGACGCTGGACGAAGCCATACTCAAACTCGCCGAGGCCCAGGAGATCACCGACCAATCGGTGTTCCTGAATCTGCTGAAGCGCGAAGGCCACAAGGTCACGCAACCCACCCTCTCGCGGCATCTCAACAAGCTTGGGGTGCAGAAGCTCGCGGGCCGCTACCAGCGGGTCGAACCCATCGCGGGGGAACTTCCCGCCTACGCCGTGTCAGCGGCACCACCTAACCTGGTGATCATCAAGACCCGCCCGGGTTATGCCCAGGCGCTCGCGGTGCTGCTGGATCAGCAGGCCATCGACGGAGTGGTAGGGACCTTGGCGGGTGACGACACGATATTCATCGCCGTGACGCCTGAGAAGAAGATGCGCGCCGCCGTGAAGACGGTGCGCGAGATCCTGGAGCGGCGGGCCACCGGCTGAAAACGGGCTATTTCTTCGCGGGCGGGACGGGAAGCTCGAGGTCGATCAGGAGCTTCCATTCATCCTTGACGTGGCGCCACACGTGCATGTAGCTGCCGAGAGGCTGCTTGCGGGTGTCGTCATTGACGCCGTAGATCACCCCATACATATAGGCGAGGTCGCCAGCGTTCGACACAGCCCCGCCGGAAGGCGCCCATTGCCAGCCTCCCTGCCGCACGGACATGACCTTCATCACCGCCTGCAATCCCGTGACCGGTTCCTTCCCCTCCTCCAGCAGCCTGACATCGGGGTCCCCCAGCGCTTCGTAGCCTGCCCGCTGGCTGCTTCCGCTCGCCGTATCGGAGAACAGCGCCTCGGCTCTCTCCAGGCTGCCATGCAGCGTCTCCAGGTCCGGCGCCGGCCCCGAGGCGGGGAGCTCAGTGACCTTGGCGCCGCGCGAGAGCGCGATCACGCGTTTCGCCGGTCTGGCATGGTCCACGCCGCCATCGAACAAGATGCACCAATTGCCGTCCTTGGATTTGTGCCATACCGTCAGCCATTGGCCATGGGCGTCCCGCGGCTTGCCGTTCTCGATCCAAGTGGCGGTCCAGGGACCGGTATCCACACCGAAGTCGCCGGAAGAGGACAGCAGCGCGTAATTGGGATACCAAGCGAGCTTGGTGCCGCTTGGTTTGCGCTTGGTATAGACCTCATAGGCGTTGGCCGGCTGGGGCACGAGCGTGATGGCCTGCTTGTCCAGGTACATGAGGAAGGCATCGCGCACCCCGTGGTCGGCGGCCGCCTTAGCGAAATCGTATTCGTTCTGGATGAGGCTGGGAGACGCCCCGGAAGCGGCGAAGCTCGCGAACAGCAAGGAAACGGCGGTCAGCAGGAGGGCCTTGCGCATGGGAGCTTCCCGGCGGTATGGCGTCTGCGGGACAGGCTACCCCAAAGCGCCGGCCCCGCACAGGGGCCGGGCTCACCGGCCATCGGGCGATGAAAGGGCGCGGATGCGCCAAGCGTGCACCAGGCTCGGTACGTCGTGCTGCCAGGTGGGCAGGAGCAGGGAGATGACGATGCCTTCCAGGTCGGAGCCGATCCCGAGCAGGATCGCCGCACCCACCCACACCCCTCCACCTCCCTCCACCAGCACCACGAAGAACGCCAGGAACAGCACCAGCGCCCAGAGCTTGGCGCTCCACATGTGATAGCTCGCCTCACGGCGGAACTTGAGGAGGTCCAGCGCGTAACGCGCCACTTCCAGAGCCACGAGGGCAGCGAGGATGAGCCGCCGCTCACGGATCACTTCGGGATGGAGCATCCAAACGGCGAGTGCCGCTGAGCCGCAGAAGACGGTGTCGGCGAAGCTATCGAGACGGCGCAAACCGGCGGTAGCCACCCCGAGGCGCCGGGCGACGATGCCATCGAAGAAATCCGAAAGCAGTGCCAGCACAAGGCAGACGCCGAACGCCGTCGGCATAGGATGGTAAGCCGCGAGCAGGAGCAACGCCGGCGCCAGCAGCAGGCGCAGATATACGAGCATCAGGGGCAGTCGCCTCATCATAGGATCACTCGTCCTGGCCTTCCACGCGGTTGCGGCCGCCGCGCTTGGCGCGATAGAGCCGCCGATCGGCGGCCATGAACAGCCGGTCCCAATCGTCGCCATCGTCGGGATAGGTGGCGACACCGCCGCTCACCGTGGCGGTGGGCACCTCCACGTCCTGGTGAGACTGGGTACCCATCACCGCGAGTCGCAGCCGCTCGGCGGCGGCGATGGACTGATCGCGGTCATGGTGGGGGAGGATCACCAGGAACTCTTCGCCGCCGATGCGCCCAAGGGCATCCTCGCCGCGTTTGGCGCTGGACAGTGCATCACCGATGTGCTTGAGGACCGCGTCGCCCACGTAGTGGCCGCAGGTGTCGTTGATCTGTTTGAAGTTGTCGATGTCGAATAGCGCCACCCCGAACTTCTGTTTCTGGCGCGCCGCGCGCGCCGCCTCTTCGCCGAAACGCACCAGCATGGCGCGTCGGTTGGGCAGGCCGGTGAGGATATCCGTGAAAGCCGAGCGCCGGAGGGCATCCTCCATGAGGCGCGTCTCGACCCACATGAGGCCCAGGGTGGCGCATACCACCAACAGCATCTGGAACACCGCGAACCAAGCCTGCAGGGCGAATATCCGGTCGTAATCGGCGTGCGGTCCGGAAAACACCATGATCATCGCCAGGCGCAGATCCCAGACCAACAATGTGAGCACGATGGTGGTCGCCAGGAAGTTCGACGCCGCGCGCGCGGCCGGCGGCGGATGGCGGAGGAGCCTCCATGCCACCATCACGTACAGCAGCGTGGCGTAGACCGTGGGAGCGGCGATGTCGATCACCAGCTGGCCATGCAGTAGGTGGTTCAGCACGAGCGCCGCGACGGTGGCGCCGAAGCCGGCGACGGCGAACTTGAGGGATGGGGGTTGGGGCACGTGCATGAGCACGCCACGGGAGGTGAGCAGGCCGGCCACGGCGATGAGTCCGTTGCCCACGATCTGGGCGAAGTCGAGCGGCAACCAGACCTCGGCCACGATGAAGAGCATGCCGAGGGCGTAGACCACGAGACCCCAGCCCCAAAGCCGCAGAGCGAGGGACTTGCGCTCGCCCCGCGCCACCGCCAGCACCAGCACGCCCATGAGCATGCTCATGCTCAACAGACATAGGAGCAGCAGCTTCACTGTGAGTGACAAGCAAAAGACTCCCTAGGATTTAGTATTGATCTAACACGGGTCTTGCACCCGTTCCGGGAGGGAGTGTGCGCCAAAACGGGGGGCGCTGGGAACACCTGTCTAGCTTGCCTACGGGGTCCCGCGCTCATCGGCCCTTCAGTCTCCCGTGGGGATGATGCCCGCGTTCTCGACCATGAGGATGATGGAACGCTCCGGCGCCCGGGTGCGGTGCACCACACCCTTGGGCACGGTGAACCCCTGCCGTGGCCTGAGCTCCACCGAGGCGCGGCCCTCCAGGTCGATGACGAACAATCCTTCGATGACGTAGAAGAACTCGTCGTCATCGTCGTGCTTGTGCCAGTGGTATTCGCCCTGCATCACGCCCAGGCGCACCACCGAATCGTTCACTTTGGTGAGAGTCTGGTTGTACCACTTGTGCGTCACTGCATCGATCAAAGGCTTCAGATCCACCAACTCCAGTGCCTTGAACTTGACGTCCAGATGGGTCTCGTAGGGGAAATCCTTGGGATCGCTCATGCTGCACCTCATACCGAAGGGCCAACTTCAATGACCCAGGATGCTAAGCCAATGTTCCCCGGAAAGCTGTTGTAAATTTACGGATACGTGTTGTTATTTCGCGGCATTCCCCGACTGGTGTCGATCGAGTATCTGCTGCGCATGGACCCGCAAGGCCTCCGTAAGCGCTGCAGGCCCACGGATCTCGAAATCGAAAGACAGGCGCGCCAACTGCCGGGCGAACCAATCGATGCCGTCGGTGTGGGTCTTGAACAGCACTCCGCCCGGACAGGGCTCGAACAAACCGATGTGTTCGCCGAGTTCCAGGGTGGCGGTCTTGATATCGCTCTTGAGCAGCACTTCGACCGCGATGGCCCGCGGCAGGGTGGCGATGCTGAAATCGAGATGCGCACCGGCGTCGAAATCGACGGGTCGTGTGAACTCCATTTCCTTCATGGCCACCTGCACCACCCTGTCCAGACGAAAAGAGCGCAGACCCTGGCGCAGGTGGCAGTATCCACCCACATACCAGCGACCTTCGCGGTATAGGAGTCCGTAGGGATCGAAGTCGCGTTCGCTGCCTTCGCCTTTCGAGGAGCGGTACTGCATGTGCACGCGCCGCTGGGCCTGGGCGGCGGCGCTCAGCACCACCAGCGCCTGGTTGTCGCCGGGCGGCGGCGCGCGGGTGAGATCGAGGGTCACGGTCTCGTCGACCGCGCGCACGCGCGCCTTCAGCTTCGCCGGCATCACCCGCTCGAGCTTGGCCTGGGCACTGGTGACGGCGGAGCTGCCTTCCGCCAACCCAAGGCTTTTGGCCGCCAGGAGACCCACCGACAAAGCGAGCGCCTCGTCGTCGCTGAACATCATGGGCGGCAGCTTGAAACCGGCCACCAGCATGTAGGCGCCATGGCGTCCGCGTTCGCTGGTGATGGGGATGCCTAAGTCCTCCAGCACGCTGATATAGCGCCGGAGCGTGCGGCCATCCACTTCCAGGCGGCGCGCGAGCTCGGCGCCGCTCATGCGGCCGTGGGTCTGGAGCAATTCCAGTACGGCGAGGACGCGGGTCGCAGGATGGGCCATGGGGAAACAGTGTACTCATAAATAGGGCGGGAACCGCCCTATTTATCCATTACCGTGCGTCCCAAGCCGGCAAAACCCGCTTCTGCCGACCTCCAAAACCACCAGGAGCACACCCATGCGCAACAGAATCAAGGCCTTCGTGAGATCCATGGGACCCCTTTGCGGGGCCGTGATCCTCACCGCTTTCGGGGGCTACATGCCGAACGCCCTCGGCAACAACGCCACCGGCACCCCGGCAAGCGCCGCCAATCCCGCGCTACCCGACGGCTCCCATGACTTCGATTTCCTCTATGGCAAATGGATGATGCCCAACCATCGCCTCAAGAAACGTCTGGCGGGTTCCAACGAGTGGGAAGACTTCGTGTCCTATGACGAATGCCATCCCCTGCCCGGCGGTATCGGCAACGAAGACCACTTCAAGACGGATCATTGGAAGAACTTCATGGGCATAACCGTGCGCACCTATGACAAGGCGACGGGCCTCTGGCGCCTCTACTGGGTGGACAACTACTTCTCGGGCGGCGTGATCGAGGCACCGGTGGTGGGCAAGTTCGAGGGCAACGTGGGCGTGTTCGAGGCGCCGGACACCTTCGACGGCAAACCCATCATCGTGCGCTTCACCTGGACCGTGAACCCGAAGGGCTCCAAGGCCGTGGCCAACTGGGAACAGGCCTTCTCCGCCGACGGCGGCAAGACCTGGGAGACCAACTGGAAGAACGAGATCATCCCCATGGACGACGCCGACTTCGCCCAGCACTTCGGCCCAGGCATTTAAAGATGCTCCCCGCTCCATTCGCGGCACGGTATGCTGCGGGTGGGGCGGGCACCCAAGAGAAACTCAAGAGCGGGGGGAACGTGGGATATCTCGAGCACCTATGGCTCTTCTTCATCATCGTCTTCGGCGTGATCGCCATGCCGGGCATGGACATGGCCTATATCCTGGGCAGTGCGCTCACCGGCGGCATCCGCATGGGTTTCATAGCTGTCTTCGGCATCGTCGCCGGGGCGGTGTATCACATCGTCATCGGTACTCTGGGGATAGGCATCGTGCTGAAGCTCTTCCCGTCGCTGTTCAACGTGATGCTGCTGGCGGGGTCGGTGTATATCTGTTGGATAGGCTGGTCCATCCTGAAGCACGCGGAACCCATCCGCATGGATGCCGAGAGCCATGTGCAGACGCCATGGGCCACGTTCCGCCGCGGCATCCTGACCAACATGCTCAACCCCAAAGCCTACCTATTCACCCTGGCCATCTACCCGCAGTTCTTCCGCCCCGAGTATGGGCCTCTCATACCCCAAGCCTTCGTGATGTGGCTGATCATCGCCGCCACGCAGATCGGGGTGTACGGTTCGGTGGTGATGGCGGCCCACGGGGTGCGCGGCTGGTTCGCCCGGAACCCGCGGTCCGGCATCGCCATCGGTTGGGTGGTGGGTGGGACGCTGATATTGTCCGGCGTATGGAGCGCCTATAGCGGCTGGCGGAACCTTTGATCAATCCGAATAGGCTTAAGGAGTCCGAGCATGAAGAAGACCTACAAGGGCAGTTGCCACTGCGGCAAAGTTGCCTATGAAGCCGATTTGGACCTCACCTCCGGCGCCGGCAAGCGCAACTGCTCCATCTGCAGCAAGATGCGTATGTGGGGAGCGATCGTGAAACCGGACGCTTTCCGCCTGCTATCGGGCTCCGAAGACCTGACCAATTATCAATTCAGCACCAAGAGCATCCATCACCTGTTCTGCGGGCATTGCGGCATACGGGCCTTCGAGAAAGGCTACCTGGATGTGCTCGGGGGTGAATACTACACGGTCAACCTCGCTTGCCTGGACGACGTGAGCCCCGAAGAACTCGCCGCCGTGCCCGTGCGCTACATCGACGGCCGCAATAACAATTGGATGTCGCCGCCCACGGAAATCAGGCATCTGTAGCCGAAAACAGCAGGCCCGCCGCAAGACGGATCTGCTGCATCTCAGCCATTGACCGCTTTCCGCTTCTTGAGATTGGCTTTGGAGAACCCGATGCCTAATGTCCCGCGTACCTACGGACAGGGGCCGCCGCGGCACCCTGACGGACATACTGAACCCCAAAGTCTAGCTGTTTACCTTGGCGGTCTATCCACAGTTCTTCCGCCGTAAGTACAGCCCGCTAGTGCTAGTGGCTTCTTCGCGGCTCGGGTAGTACGGAAGCGCGACCAGGGCTGGGATTGAGCGGCAACAGTAGCGGCGGCCGTGGCGCCTGGGAGAAGTCGAAATCCCTGATTAGATTACCCAGGATGTGCTCATCCTCGCGTACCGTGGGGCGCGCGTCGGGCCTGCCATCATGTTGGGGATCGATGCGTTCACTGCCCAAAAAGTCATCTTCGATGAATTTAAGATAGGCGTCGAAACTCAACACCTGATGATCGATATAACCCACACGTGCATAGGGACTGATCACGAGACCCGGGACTCTCAAGCCATAGCCGTTCTGATCCACGTTGGGCGGGATGACATGATCGTAGAAACCACCCCAGTCGTCCCAACTCAGAAAAATGGCGGTGCTGTCCCAATCGGGGCCCAGCATGACCGCGTTGATCAGGCTCGTCACATAAGCCTGCCCTGTATGGATGGAAGCTGGCGGATGCTCGCTCACGATGCCGTTCGGTATGACCCATGATACGGCGGGAAGCGTCCCGTTCTTGGCGGCCGTGAAGAAGTTGGAGACGTCCTGGATATTTCGTTCCTCGTGGTCCTGGATCACCGTCTCAAAGCCCGGCAGGGGATTCCAGATACTCGGCACGCTTAAAGTCTGCGTTCCTGGCGTGCAAATAACTTCGTCGTCATCGCAATCGGGTTCATTGCCTTGGGAGAGATAGTAAGCCCAACTGACATGATGGACATGCAATAAATAGGTAAGGTCTGTCCAGAGATAGGTGCCGCGATAGGCCTGACCCTTGCTGTAGTTCGTCCCGGGAGCCTCGTCTTCGTTCCTGCAGCTCATGACGTTCGTTGGATCCGTACACCGTGCCGACCATGCAGAGACCATGAAGAGGTGCGCGGGCAGGCTCCAGGATGCGTTGGGTTCGAACATATGGTCCTGCAGCACGAAATAACTCGCGTAAGCCCAATAGTTCGGTATCTCGCGGGCGTCATGCCACCCGAGCACGTCAGGGTGGGTGAAAAAGGTGCAGGCGGGGTCATCCGGATTCTTGCAGGCACCCGCGGCCTTGCGGAGTTGCACCATGAAGCCGTCCATCTTGCCGCCATCGACGTCTGCGTAGGCGTCGCCTTGGGTATGCGGTCCTCCGAAATCGATATCGCTGGGGTCGTGATAAGGCCTGATACAGGTTCGTGTCTGAGGATCGGGCACGCACACAGCGGCCCTGCCGAGTAGCATCGGTATCCCGTCAGCGCCGGGATAGGTGCCGAAATAATTGTCGAAGGAGCGGTTCTCCTGCATGATGACGATGATGTGCTTGATCTTGTGGATACCCGCAGGCTGGGACGCGGCGGAAGGGGCACAGTATGCTGACAGCGCGCCGAGTCCAAGCAAGGCTGCGGCGAAATTTGCCATATGACTTTTGAACTTCATCTTCCCTGACATCGGACACCTCGGGTCATAATCTTGAAGACACTGCGACCGAATCCGGCGAGTAGATATCCCGCCAGTATCAGGCCACCAAAAAACGAGGATGGATTATAGCCGCTTGCGATGCGGCGATTCCAGAACTTTCATGAAGGTAACGACGCGCAGAATCGTCAGTCGTGCAAAAGTGGAGTTCCTGCCCTCAGGCGTTCGCCGCCTTGGGTTTCTTGTGTTTCACTTTTGTTAACTCGAAGCCGATGTCCCGTGCATCCACAGACACGGTATCTCCGGGCCCGAACTCGCCGGCCAGGAGCTTCTGGGCCAACGGGTTCTCCAGCTGCTGCTGCACGGCACGCTTCAGGGGCCGCGCGCCGTACACCGGGTCGAAACCTGCCTTGCCGAGCTTGTCCAGCGCCGCATCCGACACCTCGAGACCGATGTCCCGGTCCGCCAGACGCCGCACCAGGTGCTCGACCTGGATGCGGGCGATGGAGCGGATCTGGGACTGGCCGAGCGGGTGGAACACCACGGTCTCGTCGACCCGGTTGATGAACTCGGGGCGGAAGTGGCCACCCACGATCTCCATCACCTTGTCCTTCATCTTCTCGTAGTTCTTCTCGCCGGACATCTCCTGGATCACCTGGGAGCCCAGGTTGGAAGTCATGACGATCACGGTGTTCTTGAAGTTCATCGTTCGGCCCTGGCCATCGGTCAGGCGCCCCTCATCCAGCACCTGCAGCAGCACGCCGAACACGTCCGGATGGGCCTTCTCCACCTCGTCCAACAGGATCACGGAATAGGGTTTGCGCCGCACGGCCTCCGTCAGATAACCGCCCTCCTCGTAGCCTACGTAACCCGGAGGGGCGCCGATGAGCCGCGCCACCGAGTGCTTCTCCATGAACTCACTCATGTCGATGCGCACCATGGCATCGTCGCTGTCGAACAGGAACCAGGCCAAGGCCTTGGTGAGCTCGGTCTTGCCGACGCCCGTGGGTCCCAGGAACAGGAAAGAGCCCGTGGGACGGTTCGGATCCGCGAGACCGGCGCGGGAACGGCGGATGGCGTTCGCCACCGCGCGCACCGCCTCGTCCTGGCCCACCACCCGGGTGCGCAGCGCATCCTCCATGCGCAAGAGCTTCTCCTTCTCGCCTTCCAGCATCTTGGACACGGGTATGCCGGTCCAGCGGGAGACCACTTCCGCGATCTCCTCCGCCGTGACCTTGTTGCGCAGCAGCTTGGTCGGCTGGTTCTCGGCAGCCGTCGCTACGCCGAGCTTCTTCTCCAACTCCGGGATGCGGCCGTACTGGATCTCGGACATACGCGAGAGGTCGCCGGCACGGCGCGCCGTCTCGAGCTCCGACTTGACCTTCTCGAGAGCTTCCTTGATCTGGGTCGCCCCCTGTACCGCCGCCTTTTCCGCCTTCCATACCTCATCGAGGTCGGAGTATTCGCGTTCGAGCTTCTTGATCTCCACCTCGGCGGCGACGAGGCGGCGCTTGGAAGCCTCGTCCTTCTCCTTCTTCAGCGCCTCACGCTCGATCTTGAGCTGGATGAGGCGCCGGTCGAGCCGGTCCATGACCTCGGGCTTGGAATCGATCTCCATGCGGATGCGCGAGGCGGCCTCGTCGATGAGGTCGATGGCCTTGTCCGGCAGCTGCCGGTCAGAGATGTAGCGGTGCGAGAGGGTGGCGGCAGCCACGATGGCGGGATCGGTGATCTCCACCCCGTGATGCACCTCGTAGCGCTCGTTCAGGCCGCGCAGGATGGCGATGGTGTCCTCCAGCGAGGGCTCGTCCACCAGCACCTTTTGGAAGCGGCGCTCCAAGGCCGCGTCCTTCTCCACGTACTTGCGGTATTCGTCGAGAGTGGTCGCGCCCACGCAATGCAGCTCGCCGCGGGCGAGGGCAGGCTTTAGCATGTTGCCGGCATCCATGGAGCCCTCGGCCTTGCCGGCGCCCACCATGGTGTGGATCTCGTCGATGAAGAGGATGATGCTCCCCTCCGCCTTGCCGATGTCCTTGAGCACGGCCTTGAGGCGCTCCTCGAACTCGCCGCGGAACTTGGTGCCGGCGATGAGGGCGCCCATGTCGAGAGTGAGCACGCGCTTGCCCTTCAGGCCTTCCGGTACCTCGCCATCGACGATGCGCTGGGCCAGGCCTTCCACGATGGCGGTCTTGCCCACGCCCGGCTCACCGATGAGCACGGGGTTGTTCTTGGTACGGCGCTGCAGCACCTGGATGGTGCGGCGGATCTCCTCGTCGCGCCCGATCACGGGGTCGAGCTTGCCGCTCTCCGCCCGGGCGGTGAGATCGATGGTGTATTTTTCCAGGGCCTGACGCTGGTCTTCGGCGCCGGCGTCGTTCACCTGCTGGCCGCCACGCATCTCCTCCACCGCCTTCTCGAGCGCAGCCTTGGTGGCGCCGGCGTCCTTGAGCAGGTCCCCCAGGGTGCCCTTGGCATCCAGCGCCGCGAGCACGAAGAGTTCGGAGGAGATGAACTGGTCCTGGCGCTTCTGGGCCAGCTTGTCGGTGAAGTTCAAGAGGCGGTTCAAATCCGGGGAGACCTGCACATCGCCGCCCTGGTCCTGCACCTGGGGCAACTTGTCGAACTCCGCGTCCAAGGCGCTTCGCAGGCGGCTGATGTTCGCCCCCACCTTGGCGAACAAGGGGCGCACGCTGCCGCCGTCCTGATCCAGGAGCGCCAGCATGAGGTGCACGGGTTCGATGTAGGCATGGTCGCGGCCCACGGCCAGCGACTGGGCGTCGGCCAGGGCCATCTGGAATTTGCTGGTCAATTTGTCTATGCGCATGGGTCAGCCCCCAAGACGGGCCCGGTTAAAAAGTTACTCCTTTTATGGGGTTACGGCAGGGGGTTTTCAACCGCCCAGGGCGGCCTGGATGACGTAGATCAGGCCAATCCCGGCCGCGATGAGCACCACCGTCAGCACCGAGAGCCGGGCCCCTTCGTGGCGATGGAGGCCGGGGATGAGATCCGCCACCGCCACGTAGATGAGGCTGGCGGCGGCGATGGCGAGCACGTAAGGGATGTAAGCCTGGGCCGCGCCCAGCACGAAGTAGGCCGCGAGCCCACCCACCACCATAGTGGCACCGGACAGGGCCGAGAGCAGCAGTGCCCGTCCCCGCGGCGCGCCCGCTGAGAGCAGCACCGAGATGTCTCCCACCTGCTGGGGGATCTGGTGGGCGATGATGGCGATGGCGAGCACGATG
>DASYZF010000393.1:0-3751 GCA_035946515.1 Gammaproteobacteria bacterium
CCCAGGATCAGCTCCAGCACCAGCTTGCTGCCGAAGTAGGCGAGCATCAGCGTCACGAAGCCCGCCAGCGTCCAGCGGATCGCGGTGCGGCCGCGCCAGCCGAAGCGCCAGCGGCCCCAGAGCAGCACGGCGAACACGAACCAGGCGAGCAGCGACAGCACCGTCTTGTGCACCAGGTGCTGCGTGAACAGGTTGTGCACGAAGATGAGGCCGGTGAAGAGCGCGAGGGTGAGCAGCGCGAAGCCCGCGGCGATGAGCTGGAACAGGAAGCGCTCCATCTCCTGCAGCGGCGGCAGCCCGCTCAGGAAGCCGCCGGCGCCGCCGCGCCGCAGCCGCCGTTCTTGCACGGCGAGCAGCAGGGCCTGCAGCGCCGCCACGCTCAACAGGCTGTAGGCGAGCAGGGAGAAGAGGATGTGGGTATAGAGCGGCCAGCCGCCGCCCTGCAGCAACAACACGTCGTGGGTGAGCAGCTCGGCGGCGAGGAGGCTGGCGCCCGCGAGCGGGAAGACCACGAGCCCAAGGCTCTCGAAAGCGGGTTTGAGGAAGGCGGCGAGCCCGATGCAGGCCACCAGCAGGCCCACCAGGGCCAGTGCGTTGAAGAAGCCGAGGTCCATGCCCTGGGTGCCGAACACGAGGGCGTAGAGCGCGATGGCGTGGAGCAGCACCGCGGCCACGACGGCGCTCAAGATCAGTCCGCGCCGCCCCCGGAACACCATCGGTCCGAAGCCGAAGAGCCGGCAGAGGAGTCCCAGGCCCGCCACGAGATAGAGCGCGAGGGCGAGGACGGCGGTTCCGATCAGGAGGTGCATGGCGTGACGCAGCCGGTGTCTTAAGGCGCCTTTCATCATCGCACAGGCCGCGCCCCCCGGTGAAGGACCGTGAAAACAGCTTGTGTTAAGCTTCCGATGCGGGGGAGACGCCGGGCGTCGGTAGGGTCCATCAGGCATGCGCATCAAGATCCTGGGTTGCAGCGGGGGCATCGGCGCGGAACTGCGCACCACCTCGCTGCTCGTCGACAAGGACATCCTCATCGATGCCGGCACCGGCGTCGGCGACCTCAGCCTGGACGAGATGCGCCACATCCGGCACGTGTTCCTGACCCATTCCCACCTCGACCACACCTCCGGCCTGCCGTTGCTGGTGGACACGATCTTCGACCAGCTCAAGGAACCGCTCACGGTCTATGGCCGCCCCGAGACCCTCGAGGCGGTGCAGAAGCACATCTTCAACTGGGTGATGTGGCCGGATTTCGCGGAGCTGCCCACCAAGCAGGCGCCGGTGCTGGCCTACAAGCCGCTGAAGCTGGGGCAGCGCCACACCCTGCAGGGCCGCACCCTGCACATGGTGGAGGTGAACCACACGGTGCCGGGTGCGGGGTACATCATCGAGAAGGGCGGCAAGGTGTTCGCCTTCAGCGGCGACACCTACACCAACGACAGCTTCTGGGCGGCGGTGAACGCCTACCCCAAGGTGGACGTGCTCATGGTGGAGACCGCCTTCGCCAACCGCAACCAGAAGCTCGCAGACCTGGCCAAGCACTACTGCCCCAGGACCCTGGCGGCGGACTTGGCGAAGTTCAAGCACGATCCGGACATCTACGTCACCCATCTCAAGCCCGGCGCGGAAGACGCGATCTTCGCGGAGATCGTGGCCGCGCTCCCCCAGCGTCGGCTGCATCGTCTCCTGGGCGGCGAGGTCTTTGACCTATAGTGAGACCGCGTAACACGCACATGCCATAGGCATGTCGTGAGCGGTCGAACGGGCAGGCACGAAGCCTGCCCCTGCCTGCCCGCGTAGCAGGGAAGCGAAGCGGGGAAGCTGGCGGTGACGTACAGGAATGTACTAATGCCGCGGGAGGCAGGAAGCCGGGAGCGGCGACCGCCAGCCAGAATCCCTAATCCAGCTTTATGATCACGTCGCTTCATCCGACTCTTGGGCGATAATCTATGTCTATGTTCAAAGCCCTAAGCGAACGTTTGTCCAAGACCCTGGATGCCCTGCGCGGTTCCGGCCGCATGACGGAGCAGAACATCCGCGACGCCCTGCGCGACGTGCGCATGGCGCTCCTGGAAGCGGACGTGGCCCTGCCGGTGGTGCAGGCCTTCACCGAGGCGGCGCGCACCCGCGCCCTGGGGGAGGAGGTCACCAAGAGCCTCACCCCCGGGCAGGCGTTCATCAAGGTGGTGCACGACGAGCTGCTGCGCACCCTGGGCACGGCGGTGCCGCTCGACCTCAAGGCCCAGCCACCGGTGGTGATCCTGTTGGCGGGCCTGCAGGGTGCCGGCAAGACCACCACGGCCGCCAAGCTCGCCCGGCATCTCATGGGCCGCGAGCGCAAGAAGGTGCTGCTCGTGAGCACCGACGTCTACCGGCCCGCGGCGCGCGAGCAGTTGCAGCGCCTCGCGGGCCAGATCGAAGCCGGTTATTTCCCCTCGGACAGCGCCGACCCCGTGGTCATCGGCAAGGCGGCGCTCGCGGAGGCGCGTGCTCGGCTCTACGACGTGCTCATCGTGGACACCGCCGGCCGCTTGCACGTGGACGCGGAGTTGATGGAAGAGGTGCAGCGCATCCACGCCGCGGTCGCTCCCCGCGAGACCCTGTTCGTGATCGACGCCATGGCCGGCCAGGACGCGGCCAACGCGGCCGCCGAGTTCGGCAAAGCGCTGCCGCTCACCGGCGCCATCCTCACCAAGGCCGACGGCGACGCCCGCGGCGGTGCGGCGCTCTCCGTACGCCACATCACCGGCGTACCCATCAAGTTCATGGGGGTGGGGGAGGACAGCGCCGCCCTCGAGGCTTTCCAGCCGGATCGGGTGGTGTCACGCCTCCTCGGCATGGGCGACGTGCTCGCCCTGGTGGAAGAAGCCCAGACCAAGCTCGATAAGGAGAAGGGCGCTGAGCTGGTGCAGAAGCTCAGGTCCGGCAAGCGCTTCGACCTCGCGGATTTCCGGGACCAGCTGCAGCAGGTAGCGTCCATGGGCGGCATCGGCGCCATGCTGGACAAGCTGCCGGGCGGCGCGGCCATGGCCGGCAAGGCGCAAGGCCGGTCCGGCGACAAGGAACTGAAGCGGCAGATCGCCATCATCGATTCCATGACCCCCGGCGAGCGGGCCAAGCCCGACCTCATCAAGGGCTCCCGACGCCGCCGCATCGCGGCGGGCTCAGGTACCCAGGTGCAGGAGGTGAACCGCCTCCTCAAGCAGTACGACCAGGTGGCCCAGGTCATGAAGAGCATGGCGGGTGCGGGAGGGATCGCGAAGATGTTGAGGGGTATGAAAGGGCGCATCCCACCCGGGAATGGTCGGCCCTTTTAGCCGACATGCCGGGTGGCATGTCGGCCCGTACCCGCGGGTGGGCAGGCCACTCGCTACGCATCCAGCTCCGCTCGTGGTCCAGGGCGCCCGTCCTTGGCCGCCCGGTCGCCGCATGCGGCGACCCCACCCGGTCCCGCCCGCGGAGCAGGAGGCGTAGCGGGGCAGCTGGGCCCTTGGCCCAGCCGGGGATTTGGGGGTGTTTTTCGTCTTTATGACCCCCAGGGCACAGGTAAGCCCTTCACTTTTCTTGAAATTCCCGTAAAATACCGTGCTCTTTTTCAGGTGGGCGACCTGTACCGGGTGGCCCCGTGTTTTTTAGAGGATCGGATTTACATGGTGACCATTCGTCTGAGCCGCGGCGGCGCCAAGAAGCGCCCCTTCTACCACGTGGTGGCGACCGACAAGCGCAACGCCCGTGACGGCCGTTACATCGAACG
>DASYZF010000394.1:0-1794 GCA_035946515.1 Gammaproteobacteria bacterium
TTGCGCCAGGCCTGGCCGAGCACCAGGCGCGAGGCCATCTCGAAGTCGAAATGCGGCAGCAGGATCTTGCCCACCAGCTCATAGAGCTGCTGCGGGTCCTTCTGCAGTTCCGCCTTGTTGCTGTTCACGGCCGCGAACAGGTCCTGGGCCGTCTGTTGCACGATCTGGTCGGGGGTGCCGCCGGTCGGTGCCGTATCCGCGCTGGCCGCGAAGCTCGCGGCGAAAAGGAAGGCGCCGATGAAGAGGGTGTGTCGCATCATTTGCCACCTGAGGAAGTAGAGGGCTTGGTGCTGTTGGACAAGAATTGCCCGATGAGGTTCTCTAATACCAACGCGGGCTGGGTGTATTGGATGACGCTGCCGTTCTTGAGGTAGGTCTCGGAGCCGCCCGGGCTCAAGCCGACATATTGCTCGCCCAAGAGACCCGAGGTCAGGATGCTGGCCGTGGTGTCATCCGGGATCTGGTTGAAACGGCCGCTCATCTGCAGGGTGACGATGGCATTGAAGGTCTTGGGGTCCAGCGTGATCTTGGTCACGCGCCCCACCTCGACGCCGGCCAGGGTCACCTGGGCGCGCTCCTTCAGGCCGCCGATGTTGCTGAAGCTCGCAGTCACCGCGTAGCCCGCCTCGCCGTAGGACTTGATGTTGGTGGCGCTGGTGGCGATCACGTAGAGCGCGGCGAAACCCAGGATGATGAAGAATCCCGTGACGATTTCGATGGTACGCGTCTGTTTCATGGTTCGGATCCTCAGAACATGAATGCGGTTAACAGGTAATCCAGCGCCAGCACCGCCAGCGCGCTATTGACCACGGTGCGGGTGGTGGCGCGGCTCACGCCCTCCGCCGTCGGCTGGGCGTAGAAACCCTCGAACACGGCGATCAGCGTGCAGGCGATGCCGAAGACGACGCTCTTGATGACGCCACTGCGGAAGTCGTCGTGCAGGTCCACATTGGCGTGGATCTGGGACCAGAACGAGGCGATGTCCACGTGCATGAGCTTCACGCCCACGAGGTAACCGCCGAGCACGCCCACCGCGTTGAAGATGCCCACCAGGAGCGGCATGGAGATCACGCCGGCCAGGAAGCGCGGCACCACCACGCGGCGGATGGGATCCACGGCCATCATCTCCATGCCGGCGAGCTGCTCGGTGGCGCGCATCAGGCCGATCTCGGAGGTGAGCGCGGTGCCGGCGCGGCCGGCGAACAGCAGCGCCGTGACCACCGGCCCCAGCTCACGCAGCAGCGACAGGGCCACCAGCGTACCGAGCGCGGAGGTGGCGGCGAACTTCGAGAGGGTGTTGTAGCCCTGCAGCGCCAGCACCATGCCCACGAACAGGCCCGAGACCATGATGAGCACCAGCGACATGGCCCCCACGTTGAAGACCTGCTGGAAGATCAGCGCCGGACGCGTCAGAGCCTGGGGCGTCGCGCGCAACAGCTTCATGAGGAACAACCCGGAGGCGCCCAGCATCTGCAGGAAGCCGAGCAGGATGTAATAGGCTTCGCGCAGCAGCTTCATCCGGCGCTCTCTTTGCCGAGGAGTTGGGCGGCGAGGTCCGGCGCCGGATAGTGGAACGGCACCGGGCCGTCCGCGAGGCCCTTCATGAACTGATGCACCCAGGCCGATTTGTTCTGCTCCAGCTCCTCAGGCGTGCCGTAGGCCACCACCTTGCCCTCGGAGATGAGGTAGCTCTGGTCCGAGACCGAGCTCACCTCCGCCACGTCGTGGGACACGATGATGCTGGTGAGCCCCAGGCTGTCGTTGAGCTGGCGGATGAGGCGCAGGATCACGCCC
>DASYZF010000395.1:0-2777 GCA_035946515.1 Gammaproteobacteria bacterium
GCAGTACGTGGACGAGGAGGAGATCGAGACAACCATGGCGGTGCATCCGATCAAGAACGGCGACCCTTACTACCTCGGCTTCTTCATGGTGGGCGCCTACCAGGAGATCCTGGGCGACATGCACAACCTCTTCGGCGACACAGACTCCGTGAACGTGGAGCTGGACGCGGAGAACGGCTACCGGCTGGTGAAGCCCGAACAGGGCGACACCGTGGAGGAAGTGCTGCGCTACGTGCATTTCATCCCCGACGACCTGGTGGGCCGCTACCGCCAGAAGATCGACGCCGCCAGCAACCTCGACATGCTCAAGCGCGCCCAGTTCCTGAAGGAGCTGGAAGAGGGTCTCAAGGGCTATACGTACCTGGAAAAGTGATCCTTCGATGAAAGCAGGATTCATCGGTCTCGGCGCCATGGGCTACGCCATGGCCCGGAACCTCCACAAGGCGGGCCTGCTCGCCGCCGTCTACAACCGCAGCCGCGCCAAGGCCGAGGTGCTTGCTCAAGAGGCGGGTTGCCGGGCAGCAGCCGACGTCGCCGAACTCGCCGGGCTCTGCGACGCCGTGGTGCTCTGCGTCACCGCGGACGCGGACGTGCTCGCGGTGGTGGATGCCCTGAGTCCGGTGCTCAAGCGAGGCTCGCTGGTCCTGGATTGCTCCACCGTGAGCGCCGCCACGGCGCGCGAAGCGGCCGGGCGGCTCGGCAAGCACGGCATCGCTTTCCTGGATTGCCCAGTCTCCGGCGGCACCGAGGGTGCCAAGAACGGCACGCTCGCCATCATGTGCGGCGGTGACCCGGCCGCTTTCGACCGGGCCGAGCCCCTGTTCAAGGCCATGGGCAAGCGCTGGGTGCTCATGGGCCCGGCAGGCGCGGGCCAGGCCACCAAGGCCGTGAACCAGATAGCCGTGGCGGGCATCGCCCAGGCGGTCACGGAGGCCCTCGCCTTCGCGGAGGCCGAGGGCTTGCCGCTCGACAAGGTCATCGAGGTGGTGGGCAGCGGCGCCGCCGGCGCCTGGTTCCTCACCCACCGCGGTCCCACCATGGTGCGCCAGCAGTTCCCATTGGGTTTCAAGGTCTCGCTGCACGACAAGGATCTCAAGATCGTGCAGGAGATGGCCGCGGCCCGGGGCGTGCAACTGCCGGTCGTCGAGATGACGCGGGTGCACTACCGGCGCCTCATGGAGCACGGACACGAGGACGAAGACATCTCGGCCCTTTTCCGTCTCAAGCACGCCCTCTTCAAGAAATAGCACCGCCGGCCCTTGCAGTCCGGCGCGGAAGCGTCGACACTTTTTGCATGGCCGCCGCCCCGACTCCGCGCCCCGCTCCGGACGACTTCTTCCTGCCCGAGTTGTGTTCGGGGCCGGTGGTGATCCTGGTCATTTTGATCGCGGAACTCACCGCCTTCATGCTGGCGCTGGCCAGACACCTGCCGGACGAAGGTGCGTCCCTGTGGCTCGACCTGGCCCGCATCTCGCTCTTCCTGCAATGGATCGCGCTCACCTCCACGGGCGTGCTGTGCGTGGCTCGACGCTACCTCGCCCGCATGCCCTTGACCCAGGCGGCGACCTTGAGCTTCGTGCTGCTGCTCGCTGTCACCCTGGCCATGAGCGAGATCGCCTACCAGCTGTCCATGAACACCGGCGCGGGACGCGAGCTGCTGCCGGCGAGCCACGCGGGCTTCGTGCTGCGCAACCTCGTGATCTGCGCCATCGTGAGCGCCCTGGTGCTGCGCTACTTCTACGTGCTGCACCAATGGAAGAGCAACGTACGCCGCGAAGCCGGTGCCCGCTTCGAGATCCTGCAGGCGCGTATCCGCCCGCACTTCCTGTTCAACAGCATGAACACCATCGCGGCCCTGATCCACGGCCGGCCGGAGCTCGCCGAGCGCGCCATCGAGGACCTCTCCGACCTGTTCCGCGCCAGCCTCTCGGACGCCGGGGTGAGTGTGCCGCTCGCGGAGGAGATCGCCCTGGCGAAGCAGTACGCCGAGATCGAGGCCCTGCGCTTGGGCGAGCGGCTCAGGCTCGAATGGCGACTGGAAGGCGTGCCCGAGGACGCATGTCTGCCGCGGCTGGTCCTGCAGCCCTTGATCGAGAATGCCATCTATCACGGCATCGAGCCCCGCGACCAGGGCGGCACCGTCAGCGTGCGCGGCAGCCTGGGATCCGGGGTCATCAGCATCGAGATCCGCAATCCCTTGCCGCCCGAGGGCACGCCCACCCGCCAGGGTCATCAGATGGCCCTCGACAACGTACGCGAGCGCCTCGGCCTCACCTGGCCCGGCCGCGCGACCCTCGAGCAGGAGCGCAGCGCGGAGGAGTTCTGCGTGCGACTCCGTTTCCCCTACGAAGGAGCCGCCGCGTGAGAGTGATCGTCGTCGACGACGAGGCCCCGGCTCGGGAACGGCTGAAGAGCCTGCTGAAGGACCAGCCGGAGGTGGAGTTCGCCGGCGAGGCGGGCAACGGCCGGGAGGCCCTGGAGCTCTGGGAACGCAGCCAGGCCGACGTGGTGCTGCTCGACATCCGCATGCCGGTGATGGAAGGCATCGAGACCGCGCGCCACCTGGCGAGCCAGGAACGCCCGCCCGCGGTGATCTTCACCACCGCCTACAGCGAGTTCGCGGTGGACGCTTTCGACGCCCAGGCCATCGCCTATCTGCTGAAGCCGGTGCGTGCCGAGAAACTGGCGGCCGCGCTCGCGGGCGCCGGGCGCGTCAACCGGGTGCAGCTCACCCGGCTCGCCGCCGGCTCGCCCGCCGCCGCGCGGCGCCACATCTG
>DASYZF010000396.1:0-7626 GCA_035946515.1 Gammaproteobacteria bacterium
GGGATGGCGGTATTGGTCCCGGGCTTTATTGGCCTCGGAGCGCCAGCTCCCGGCCGCCGCCTGGTGCAGCAGCGTGTCCACGTCGGACGCCGCCCACGCGGCCATGACCCAAGCAGAGGAGAGTGCCGCCAGGGTCATGGAAATCGCTCGTTTCATGGCTTGACTCCAGGTCGAGAGGCCAAATAGTAGTCCCGGGGCTCGGCTTACAGGGGCGGATATGGTAAAAATAGCGCCGCATCCCGCAGCGGGATGCGGCCCCCAATACCTGGAAAAGCCATCCCTGGCTTTTCCACGCCGGGAAATCCCGGAGTAAATCCGGGATTTCCCGAATATTCTTCACAGTGTAGCCCGGGTTGTCGGCGGGTATCCCTACCCGGCTGCCGTCTGAGCGCCACCCGCATTTGAGTTGGAGTCTATGAGTCACGAGAGGTTCAATTTCGTCCTGCGCGAGAGCCGCATGATCACACCAAGGGTCATGCAGCTCGACTTCTACCGGGAAGACGGCAAGCCTTTCGCCTACGTGCCGGGGCAGTTCATCACCCTGCACCTTCCTTGGGCTGACATGGAGCTGCGCCGCAGCTACAGCGTCGCCACCATCCCGGGCGAGTCCGGCGATGTGCAGATCGCCTGCACCCACGTGGACGGCGGCCGCGCCACCGGCATCCTGTTCGGCCTGAAGCCGGGCGCCAAGGTGGCGGCCACTGGGCCCTTCGGCCGTTTCGTGCTGCGCGACGACCCTCCCTCGCGCTATCTCCTCATCGCCACCGGCACCGGCGTCTCGCCTTACCGCGCCATGTTGCCGCAGCTCAAGCAACTGCTGGACAGCAAGAGCCACAGCGCCGCGCTCATGCTGGGCGTGCGCGGACCGGACGAACTCCTGTTCGGGCCAGACTTCATCAAGTTCGTGGCCGGCAACCCTGGCTTCCAGTTCGTGGGGAGCCTCAGCCGCCGCCTGTCGGAGCCGGCGCTGCCCCACGAGCGCAAGGGCTACGTGCAGGACCACCTGATGGAGCTGAATCCGGACCCCAAGAAGGACATCGTCTATCTCTGCGGCAACCCGGACATGATCGACACGGCCGTGGAGCGCTTGAAGGCGCTCGGTTTCGATAACCATAATCTGCGCCGCGAGAAGTACGTCTCTTCCAACTGACCTCGTCCGCACGGGACTCCGGGAACTTAAACGCGCTTGCAGAGTCGTAAAGACCGGTCCGGGTTGTAAACCCGGCCGCAGGCGACTATAAAAGGCGTCCATGGCTCATCCAGGCCCAGAGACCGGTCCGGAGTCGCTCCTCCAAGGGCGCGCGGCGCGGCTGCCCCGCTGGCGCCGCTGGCTGGTCCTGTTCGCCCTCGTCTGCGCGGTCAGCCTCTATTCCATCGAGGCGACCCACGACCACCGTACCGCCCAGGATCAGCTGCGCTGCCCCGTCTGCCACGTGGTGGGCCACAACGCGCTGGACACGACCCCGCCGGACCTGGCGCCGGCCGCCGTCCTGGTGGCGATCTTCTTCCTCGCCTTGCCGGCGGCCGGCATCCTGCCGATCACCCGCCGTTATACGCTCAAGCCCCAGCCCCGCGCCCCTCCCGCTTCCATCCTCTCCCTGATCTGAATCGACCCCGGCCCTGTGGCTGGGGTACGACGTCTCCGCGCGCATGGCGCGCGGGATCTTATTCCCATTTCAGATGCGCATGGCTGCGTCACGCGCCGGCGCATGAGGAGCAAGAACATGAAACGCTTCCTTTCCCTGGTGCCGCTCACGGCGGTCATCGTCTTGGTATTCCTCCGACCCGCCTATGCGGATACACCCAGCCCTGACGCCAGCACTGTTACGGCGCCTGTAGCGGCCGCCCCGGCCGGCACGGAGCCGACAGCCGCACCCGCCGCGACCACCGGCAATGGAGCCACCAGCACTTCGCTGGGCGAGGTGAAGGTGGAGGCCAAGCGCCTGAACGTGGCCCGCGACACCCTGAACCCCGAGACCGGCACCACCAGCTATCATTTCGACACCCAGACCATCGCCGCCCTGCCCCAGGGCGAGAATGCCACTCTGCAACAGCTCATCCTGCAGGCGCCGGGCGTGGCCAAGGACTCCTTCGGCCAGCTGCATGTGCGCGGTGACCACGCCGACCTGCAATACCGCATCAACGGCATCATCGTGCCGGAGTTCATCAGCGGTTTCGGGGACGCCCTGGGCACGCGCTTCATCGACAAGCTGGACTTCGTCACCGGCTCGGTGCCGGCCCAGTACGGCTACCGCACCGCCGGCATCGTCAACATCACCACCGCCACGGGATCCGTCCTGGAGGGTGGGGCCGTTGACCTCTACGGGGGCAGTTACGGCACGATCGAGCCGAGTGCGGAATACGGCGGCACCTCCGACGGGCTCGACTACTACGGCACCGGGACCTATTACCAAAGCAACATCGGTATCGAGAATCCGACCTCGTCCACCACTCCAATACACGATCACACCGAACAGGACCGCGGCTTCGTCTACGTCTCGGACATCCTCAACCCGGACCTGCGGGTGGGCGGCATGCTCGGTCACTCGCTCGGCAACTTCCAGATCCCCAACAACCCGGGCCTGACACCGGCCTTCACCCTGCAGGGCGTGAGCAACTTCCCGTCCGCCGACCTCAACGAGACGCAGCGGGAGCTGAACGACTACGGCATCGCCTACGTGCAGGGCATCAGCGGCGCCTTGAACTACCAGGTGTCCCTGTTCAACCGCTACTCGAGCACCGACTTCCGCCCAGACCCGGTCGGCGACCTGATCTACAACGGCGTGGCCGCCACCGTGTTCCAGCGCAGCATCGCCACCGGCGTGCAGGCCGACATGAGCTACACCCTGGACGAGCAGCACACCCTGCGTTGGGGCCTGTTCAGCGACCAGGAGCGCACCAGCAGCTATAGCAGCACAGCGGTGTTCCCGGCCAACCCGGACGGTACCCAGTCGAGCGACGTGCCGGAGACCATCGCCGACAACACCGACAAGACCGGTGAGCTCTACGGCGTCTACGCCCAGGACGAATGGCGGGCCACGCCGGCCCTGGTGGTGAACTACGGCGCCCGCTTCGACGTCTCCAACGGCTTCGTGCGCGAGTCGCAGCTCAGCCCGCGCGTCAACGCCGTGTATGCCTGGGACAGCGCCACCAACCTGCACCTGGGTTACTCGCGCTATTTCACGCCGCCGTTCCTGGAACTGATCCAACCCAAGGACGCGGCGCTGTTCAACGGCACCACCGCCCAGCTGCCTTCGCCGGCCAATAGCCCGGTCGTGCCGGAGCGGGACAACTATTACGATGCCGGCATCACCCACAATTTCACGCCGGCACTGCACATGGGCCTGGACGGCTACTACAAGGACGCCAAGCACCTCCTGGACGAAGGGCAGTTCGGCGCGGCCCTGATCTTCTCGCCCTTCAACTACGCCAGGGGCCGCGTCTGGGGCATCGAGTACAGCGAGAACTATGACGAGAGCGATTTCTCGCAGTACTTCAACCTGGCCTACTCGCGGGCGCTGGGCAACACGGTCGAATCCGGCCAGTACAACTTCGGCTCCGACGAGCTCGCGTATATCGCTGGCCACTACATCCATCTGGACCACGACCAGACCTGGAGTTCCTCCGGCGGCGTGGCCTACGACTGGACGGGCACCCGCATGAGCCTGGATTACATCTTCGGCAGCGGCCTGCGGCAGGGTTTCTCCAACACCGGCAGCCTGCCGTCCTATACCCAGTTCGACCTGTCCGCCACGCGTCATCTCGAGGATCTCGACGGGATCGACCTGCGCTTCGCCATCGTCAACCTGTTCGACCGGGTGTACGAGATCCGCAGCGGCACGGGTGTCGGCGTGGGGGCGCCGCAGTTCGGTCAGCGGCGCGGGTTCTACCTTGGCTTGACCAAGTCGTTCTGAGGGTTCGCAGACGTCTTCCGGCCGGGCACATGCCCGGCCGTGGAGCGCCTCAAGACGCTGGGCTTCGACAACACCAACCTGCGCCGCGATGGGCCACTGATCGCCGTAGCTGGCTTTGAGCAGGGCCGGCGACGGCGATTCGCCATGCTTCTCCGCCAGTCAGGCGGAGCCGCCAGCGCTTTAGAGTGAAAGGGCGGGAGTCAGGCCTGCTTGGCGCCGTGCTGGCGCAGGTACTGGTTCAGCGTCTGCGCCAGGGACACGAAGTCGGAGGGGATCATCAGCACGGTGGTGCTGTTGTTCTCGGCGCCGACCTCCGAGATCATCTGCATGCGGCGCAGTTCGAGCGCGGCCGGGTTGGCCATGATCTTCTCGGCCGCGGCGGACAGCTTCATCGAGGCCTCCAGCTCCGCTTCCGCCTTGATGATGCGGGCGCGCTTCTCGCGTATCGCCTCGGCCTGCATGGCCATGACCTGCTGCATCGCCACGGGGAGCTCCACGTCCTTCATCTCGAAGCGCTGGACTTCGAGACCCCAGGCGCGCGTCGAGCCCATGATGCTCTCCAGCAGCAGCGCATTGATCTTGTTCCTTTCCTGGAGGATCTCATCGAGGTCATGCTGCCCGATGATGTTGCGCAGGCCCGTGAGCGCCGCCTGATAGACGGCGCCGGGCGCATCCTCCACTTCGATCACGGCTTTCGCCGCATCGACGATCCGGTACCAGAGTACGGCGTTGACCTTGATGGTCACGCTGTCGCGGGTGATGGTCTCCTGCTGTTCGGCGGAGACTGTGCGGGTGCGGATGTCGATGGTCACGGACCTCTCGATGCCGAGCGGGATGATCCAGTACAGGCCCGGCCCGCGCAGACCGGTGTAGCGCCCCAGCCGGAAGACGACCCCGCGTTGGTATTCCTGCGCCACCCTCAAGCCCGTGGACGCGATGAAGACCAGCACTGCAACCGTTATCAGGATGTCCATGGGCTGCTCCCTGGGAGGTGTGCCTCCCTTCGGTAAGACGCGAATCGAACTATGCCGTCTATCAATCCTTCAATCGTCGGTACTTGATGCGGTGTGGCTGATCTGCATCCGCGCCCAGGCGGCGCTTGCGGTCCGCCTCGTAGTCCGCGTAGTTGCCCTCGAACCACACCACCTTGCTGTCGCCCTCGAAGGCGAGGATGTGGGTGGCCACCCGGTCCAGGAACCAGCGGTCGTGGGAGATGATCACGGCGCAGCCCGGGAAGGCCAGCACCGCTTCCTCCAGCGCGCGCAGGGTCTCCACGTCCAGGTCGTTGGTGGGCTCGTCCAGCATCAGCACGTTGCCGCCGGCCTTCAGCACCTTGGCCAGGTGCACGCGGTTGCGCTCGCCGCCGGAGAGCTGGCCCACCTGCTTCTGCTGGTCGGTGCCCCGGAAGTTGAAGCGGCCCACGTAGGCGCGGGAGGGGGTGGTGTAGGTCCCCACGGTGATCAGGTCCTGGCCGTCGCTGATCTCCTCCCACACGGTCTTGTCGTCCCGCAGCGTGTCGCGGCTCTGGTCCACGTAGGCGATCTTCACGCTGGGACCGATGCGCAGCTCGCCCGAATCTGCCTGCTCCTTGCCTGCCATCATGCGGAACAGGGTGGTCTTGCCGGCGCCGTTGGGGCCGATCACGCCCACGATGCCGCCCTGGGGCAGGTTGAAGTCCAGGCCGTCGAACAGCAGCCGGTCACCGAAGGATTTGCGCACGCCCTTGGCTTCCACCACCAGCTCGCCCAGGCGCGGGCCCGGCGGGATGTAGAGTTCCTGGGTCTCGTTGCGCTTCTGGAACTCCTGGGAGGACAGTTCCTCGAACTTGGAGAGGCGCGCCTTGCTCTTGGCGTGGCGGCCCTTGGGGTTGGCGCGCACCCATTCCAGCTCGGCCTTCATGGCCTTGATATGAGCGGTCTCCTGCTTCTCCTCGATCTCCAGTCGCTTCTCCTTCTGCTCCAGCCAGGAGGAGTAGTTGCCCTGCCAGGGGATGCCGTGTCCGCGGTCCAGTTCCAGGATCCAGCCGGCGACGTTGTCCAGGAAGTAGCGGTCGTGGGTCACGGCGACCACGGTGCCGGGGTATTCCTGCAGGAAGCGCTCCAGCCAGGCCACGGACTCCGCGTCCAGGTGGTTGGTGGGCTCGTCCAGGAGCAGCATGTCGGGCTTGGAGAGCAAGAGGCGGCAGAGGGCCACGCGGCGGCGCTCGCCGCCGGAGAGCTTGGTCACGTCCGCGTCCCACGGGGGGAGGCGCAGGGCCTCGGCCGCCACGTCCAGCACGTGGTCCAGGTTGGTCGCGCCGGCGGCCTGCAGCACGTTCTCGAGGCGCGCCTGCTCGGCGGCGAGCTTGTCGAAGTCCGCGTCCGGCTCGGCGTAGGCGGCGTACACCGCCTCGAGCTTGGCCTTGGCTTCCACGATCTCCGTGAGTCCGCCCTCGACGTTGCCGCGCACGTCCTTGGCGGGGTCGAGCTGCGGCTCCTGGGGCAGGTAGCCGATCTTGGTGCCGGCGAGCGCATGGGCTTCGCCGTTTATCTCGGTGTCCACGCCCGCCATGATGCGCAGCAGCGTGGACTTGCCCGAGCCGTTCAGGCCCAGCACGCCGATCTTGGCGCCCGGGAAGAAGGACAGGGAGATGTTGCGCAGGATCTCGCGCTTGGGGGGCACCACCTTGGCGACCCGGTGCATGGTGTAGATGTATTGGGCCATGGGCTATGTATGGGTTGGGCGTTAAGAAATGGACGCTGATTATATAGAGAAGCGGGGCGGTTGGCCTCGTCAGGGAACTATGGGGAATCATAGACGGCATCCCTGCCGAAGACGGTTTCGCTCCCTCCCGGGAGCGAGCCCCTTTCTTTGGGCGCAAAGAAAGGGGCGAAAGAAACGCGTCCCGGAGCGCGGGCCGCCGAAGCGGCGGCTGAACCTGCGCGCTTCACTCGCTGCGCAGCTTCACACACGGGGCGTCCTGCCCCGCGTGTGAAGGCTCGGCTTCCCTGCCTTCGCCCTTCGGCTTGGCTTGCTCGCTCCAGTGCTCGGCACGCGCTACGGGTGGGGAGGAAGATGGAGAGCGTGGAACCAGCTCTTCTAGCGGCCGTTGTGCTTGTGGGCGTTCTTCTCGATGAACTTGATGATGTCCCCGGCGATGTCCCGTTTGGTCGCCGCCTCGATGCCTTCGAGTCCCGGCGACGAGTTCACCTCCAGCACCATGGGGCCATCGGCCCCGCGGATGATGTCCACGCCGGCGACGTTGAGGCCGATGATCTCGGCCGCTTTCAGGGCCATGTCCCGTTCCTTGCCGGTGATGGCCACTTCCTCGGCGCTGCCACCGCGGTGCAGGTTGGCGCGGAACTCACCGCGCTTGGCCTGGCGCTTCATGGCCGCCACCACCTTGCCGCCCACCACGAAGCAGCGGATGTCGGCGCCGCGCGCCTCCTTGACGAACTCCTGCACCAGGAAATGGGCGTCGAGGCCGCGGAAGGCGTCGATGACACTCTCCGCCGCCTGGCGGGTCTCGGCCAGCACCACGCCCTGGCCCTGGGAACCCTCGGTGAGCTTGATGATCACCGGCGCGTCGCCTACGAGCGCCATGAGGTCCTCGGTGTCGTCCGGGGAGTGGGCGAAGCCCGTCACCGGCATGCCGATGCCCTCGCGGGAGAGGAGCTGCAGGGAACGCAGCTTGTCGCGGGCGCGCATGATGGAGTCGGAGTTGTTGAGGGTG
>DASYZF010000397.1:0-3011 GCA_035946515.1 Gammaproteobacteria bacterium
CGAGGAAGAGACGGTGGACCCCGTTGCCGGTCACGTGCCCGGCGCCGTCAACCTACCGTTCGCCGGGAACATGGCCGAGGACGGGCGCTTCAAGAACCCAGCGGAGTTGCGGCGACGCCTCGAGCAGATGCTCGCGGGCACGCGTCCGGATCAGACGGTGTTCATGTGCGGCTCCGGCGTCACCGCCTGTCACAACCTGCTGGCCATGGAGATTGCGGGTCTGAAAGGCGGGCGCCTGTATCCTGGCTCCTGGAGCGAATGGATACGGGATCCGACGCGACCCGTCGCCCGCGGTTGAGCGTTACATAGCGTTACACGCTATCCGCGCGAGCCGGCGATGCATTCATGGGTGGATAACGCGGGTTCGTCTGGCTGATTATCGTCAACTGCCGCCGTTCTTCACGCTTTGTTCTTCGATTATCGGAGTCCGAATCCGGCAGGATCACGGGAATATCGGGGCCGAGGGAAAGGTCTATAATTCCTGTATCGACGACGATGAGGAGGTCAACATGAAGATTTCCACGCGCAAAATCACGGCTTGGAGCCTGGTCACCATGCTCGCTGCGCTCAGCGTGGCCGCCATCGCCGACCCCTTCCTCGGGTCCAAGAAAGACCCGCATGCCACCCTCTATCTCAACGTGGATCAGCGCGCCAAGCAGATCTACCCGGTGAAGATGTGGATGGTGGACGGCAAGCAGAGCAACCGCGAGGACCAGGGCGTGCTCTGGGTCACGCCGGGCAACTACACCTTCACCTTCAAGATGGGCGTGATGGATCCCTCCGTCGCCCAGGGCCTGGAACGGGATTCCGGCAGCAAGCGCGACCAGCCCCATGACCTGAAGGTCACCATCGAGGCCGGCAAGGCCTATTACATCGGCGGTAAGGTGGGCTCGCAGGGCACCTGGGAACCGGTGGTCTGGAAGACGGAAGACCAGAAGGATTGAGGCGCCGCGTCTGCGATGATGACGAAGAAACCCCGCTTCATCGCGGGGTTCCTTTTTTGGATTCAGAAACTCGCGTGCAGGCCGATCACGATGCCGTGGGGCATGAACCCCAAGAAAAAAGGCGTCGCTCGGTCGTGGGCGTAGACACCCCAGGCGGTGCCGAGGGCCCAGGCGGCGAGCACGTCCGTCTGCCAGTGCCCTTGGGTCTTCATGCGCGCCATCGCATCATAGGCCGGCAGGATCTCCAGGCCCCATACCCAGGGGTGGTCCTGGCCGTACTCGGCGATGAAGGGTGTCACGAAACTCGCCTGCAGGGCCACTTCGCCGCTGGGGAAGCTCTGGCCGCCCTTGAGCCATTCGTTCGGATCGCTGGTCTGTGAAGGGCGTTCGCGGCCGAAAGCATGCTTCATGAGCTCCACCGTCACCGCGTCGAAGACCGAGGCATCGATCGTCTGCCAGTAAGTGCGCCCCAGCCGGTCTTCGCCGCCGAGCCAGAGCGCGCCGCCGAGCTCGGTGAGGATCACGCCTTTCTCGAGCCAGAGCTGGTCGCGTCGCGCCCAGATACCGGAGTCATCGTAAGGGAGGCGATGGTCTATCCCCAGGGGGCCGCTGGCGGCCGACGACGGCATTGGCAACAGACATAGGATGCAGACGCAGATACCGAACAGTAAGCGTCGTGCCGCGGGGGAGGGTAGCGCCGTCATATGTCGTTACATTAAACCGATGACAGACCGGGCCACGGCCTGTGGCCATGCAGTACACTGTGCGCGCTCCACATCCCGCTGACAAGGATTTCGGACGATGAGAAAGACCATTCTGCTGCTGTTACCGATCATGGGTTTCTGCGCGGCCGCCCAAGCGGATGATGATGCGGTAGCGCAGCCTTACGTGGAAGCCGCCGTGGGCGAGGGCACGGTCAACTACAACAGCTTGAGCCAGAACGCCGCGCCCCAGGGCGTGATCGGCGGCAACGTGACCACCGTATCCCTGCTGGGCGGCTATGGGTTCAATCCTTATTTCGCGCTCGAACTGGGGTATCACGATTACGGCAAACCCACCTTGAGCCAGCAGACCTCTGGCGTCAACGGGCCCTTGAACTCCTGTCCCGGCAGCTTCTCCTGCCCCCACGTCATGGGCATCACCTTCGAGGCGGTGGGCCGCTTCGAGATCATCACCGACCTCTATGGGGAGGTCTCCGGCGGTGTGCAGAACTGGCATGCGGGTGACCCGGCTTCTACCTACATCGGCAAGAGCAACGGCAACTCGGCTGTCTACGGCGTCGGCGTGCGCCACGATTTCCACGATCAGTTCGAGGGCTGGAGCTTCACCATCCGCTACGAATACTCCCGGTTCAGCACTTCCGAGACCCGCATCGGGCTGCGCTATTCATTCTGAATCGGGCATCCGGAAAATAAAAAGCCCCGCTCTGCGGGGGTTCGCTGCATGCAGCGAACGCTCCGCCATGGATGGCGGAGCTGGTCATCACACCAGGGATAGGTCAGTGAGCGCGGGCAGACATCCTTGTCGGCCCGGAATATAGCGCAGTAACTTAGGCGGCAAGTTGGCGTAATACATAATGGAGGATACCTCCATTCTTGTAGTACTCCCACTCCTTCGGCGTATCGATGCGCACCCGGGCCTTGAAGCTCACGTCCTTGCCGCCCTTGGCGGCCTTGACCGTGACTTCCTTGGCACCTTCCTTGAGGCCTTCGATGGTGAAGGTCTCAGTGCCGTCCAGGCCCAGCTTCTCGGCGTTGTTGCCGTCCAGGAAGGTCAGGGGCAGCACGCCCATGCCCACCAGGTTGGAGCGGTGGATCCGCTCGAAGGAGGCGACGAGGACGGCGCGGACGCCGAGCAGGGCGGTGCCCTTGGCGGCCCAGTCGCGGGAGGACCCGGAGCCGTATTCCCTCCCGGCGATGACCAGCAGCGGCACGCCCTCGGCAGCGTACCGCTGCGCCGCGTCGAAGATGCTCATCTGCTCCCCGCCCGGCAGGTGCCGGGTGACGCCGCCCTCGGTGCCCGGGGCGAGCTGGTTGCGCAGCCGGATGTTGGCGAAGGTGCCGCGGA
>DASYZF010000398.1:0-2223 GCA_035946515.1 Gammaproteobacteria bacterium
TCCCGACAGCATCCTCGCCAACCAGGAGGTGCGTCAAGTCTACCTGGGCGAGAATTTTCGGCTATAACTTAGTCATGGTCCGTCCACGTCTTTACGCCGCCCCGCGCACGGGGCGGGCGCAGTCTTCTCCCCCCTGCAAAACCGGGGGGGCCGCAGCGGGCAAAAGCCAAGTCCTTGATAACGCGGGAGGTCTTCGCGGGTGAAAGCGGGCCTCGCGCTACGCCATAGCCAGCGGCTCAGCCTCACCCCTGAGCTGCGCCAGGCCTTGGGGCTGTTGCAGCTCTCAGCCGTCGAACTCGCCACCAAGGTGCAGGAGGCCCTGGAGGGCAACGTGCTCCTGGAACGCGGTGACGAGGACGAAGCGCCCACGGCGACGGCGCTCCCGGGAGACACCGAACCGCCGCCGCCTCCGGAGCGCGCCCGGGAGGCAGAGGCCGACTGGGACAGCACCGCGAGCCTCGGCGGCAGCGGCTGGCAGGAGGACGGCGAACGGCCTGAGAGCACTGACCGCAGCGGCCAGAGCCTCAAGGAATACCTGCTCTGGCAGCTGGAGTTGGCGCGCCTCTCGGCCCGGGATGCGGCCATGGGCGCCGCCATCATCGACAGCCTCAACGACGACGGCTATCTCGCCGAACCCCTCGAGGACATCCGCCAGGCCTTGGCGGACAGCGACGCGGCCCCGGAGATGGACGAGCTGGAGGCGGTATTGCACCGGGTGCAGGCCTTCGACCCCGTGGGGGTGGCAGCCCGCGACCTCAGGGAATGCCTGCTCCTGCAGCTGCGCCAAGGGGACGATTCCGACCCTGAACTCATGCTCGCCATGCGCCTCGTGCAAGGCCACCTGGAGGCGCTGGCCGCGCGGGACTTCGTACCCCTCTCCCGCACCCTCGGCGTCAGCCGCGAGCGGCTGGACGCGGCCCTGGTCTTGATCCGGGAGCTGCATCCGCGCCCAGGCACCGCCATCGCCGGGGGACCGGTGGACTACGTGGTGCCCGACGTGCTGGTGAGCCGCCGCAACGGCGCCTGGTTCGTGGAACTCAATTCCGAAGCCGTGCCGCGGGTGCGGGTCAATGCCCGCTACGCGGCAGCCCTGCGCCGGGGGGAGAACGGCGGCGATCTCGCGCGCCAGCTGCAGGAAGCCCGTTGGCTGGTGCGCAGCATCCGCATGCGCAACGACACGCTGCTGCGCGTGGCCCGCAGCCTGGTGACGCGCCAGGGCGGCTTCCTGGAGCGTGGCGAGGAAGCCATGCTACCCCTCCTGATGAAGGACCTCGCGGCGGAACTGGACCTGCACGAATCCACCGTCTCGCGGGTGGTGGCCAACAAACACATGGCCACGCCCCGCGGCACCCTCGCCTTCCGCCACCTCTTCTCCGCCGAGCTGCCGGCCGGCGACGGCGCTGCGTTCTCCGCCACCGCCATCCGCGCCATGATCAGGAAGCTCGTCGCCCAGGAGGATCCGCAGGCCCCCCTGAGCGACAACCACATCACCCAGGAGCTCGTGAACCGCGGCATCCGGGTGGCGCGGCGCACGGTGGCCAAGTACCGCGAAGCCATGACCATACCGCCGGCCCATGAGCGCCGGCGGCCGGATACAAGGTGAAAAACGACGAAGCGTCACTAGGAGTAGACCATGAAGATAGACATCACCGGGCATCATGTGGACCTCAGCCAGCCGCTCCGCGACTACGTGCACAGCAAGTTCGAACGACTCGAACGGCATTTCGACCACGTCACCGGCATCCATGTGGTGCTGACCGTCGCCAAGCTGCAACACCGGGCCGAGGCCACCCTCAACGTCAGCCGCGCCAAGCTCTTCGCGGATGCGGTGGAGCAGGACATGTATGCGGCCATCGACTGCCTGGTGGACAAGCTCGATCGGCAGGTGAAGAAGCATAAGGAGAAGCTCAACCACCACCACGACCGGGCCACGGTGCGCAGTTCCGCCCAGACCTGAGGCCGGTTCTGCGCAATACCCAAGACCGGCGTAGCGCGAGCTACGCCGGTTTTTTCATGACCGCCGGGAATATGCTAGCGTTAGCTCAACCAAGACCCATCCAGCCCAAGGGAACATGCGCCTCGTCATCCTGAGCGGCCTCTCCGGTTCCGGCAAATCCGTGGCACTCCACATGCTGGAGGACCTGGGCTATTACTGCGTGGACAACATCCCCGCGGGACACCTGCAGAGCTTCGCCCGGGAGACCCTGCTCACCGGCGATTCCG
>DASYZF010000399.1:0-8867 GCA_035946515.1 Gammaproteobacteria bacterium
CAACAGCGCACCGAGCACCAAGACCGGCTCCTCCCCCTCCGCCTGCAGGCCTTCCAGCACCCGCACGGTGCGCGGCACGTCGCCGGCCAGGGCGGCGTCCACGAGCTTGAAGGCGTCGAAGCGGGCGCTGTCGGACACCGCTTCCGCTACCGCTTCTGCGTCCAAGGGGCCAGCGGGATGCAGCAGCACGAGCTTGTCCACTTCCTGGGCGGCGGCGAGCAGGTTGCCTTCCACCCGCCCGGCGATGAGTGCCACGGCGTCGGCGGTCGGCTGCAAGCCGCGGCTCTTCAGGCGCTGGGTCACCCAAACGGGCACGTCCTTGGGTTCCACCGGCCATACCTGAAGATAGACACCGGCCTTGTCGAGAGCGCTCACCCAGCTCGCGCCCGCTTCCGGCCTCTCGTCGCTGATGACGAGCAGCAGGGTGTCGGCGGCAGGCTCGGCGGCGTAAGCCATGAGCGCTTCGGCGCCCTTGGTGCCGGGCTTGCCGGTGGGCAACCGCACTTCGAGGATGCGTTTGCTGGCGAACAGCGAGAGGCTCGCGCCGGCGAGCAGCAGCGACTGCCAGTCGAAGCCACGCTCAGCCGCGAACACCTCGCGGTCAACGTAACCCTGGGAACGGGCGGCGGCGCGGATCTGGTCCGCTCCCTCCTCGCGCTGCAGCGGCTCGTCGCCGGCCACGAGGTAGACCGGCGCGAGCCCGGCCTTCAGCTGGCCGGATAGCCGGTCAGGCGTGAGCTTCACGTGCCTTGCCGCCGAACAGTCTGCGCATACAGGCCATGATAATCGCGGCGATGGCCAGACACCAAACGATGAGTGCGCCGCTCGGCAGGTCGAACACCGTGGAGAGCACCAAGCCCACCGCGTAGGCCACCACTCCGAGCAGGAAGGCGGCCACGAGCCCGCGCTTCTCGCTCATGCCCCGGGCCGCCAAGGCAGGCATGATGAGGCTGGCGAACACCAAGTACACGCCTACGAGCTGCACCGAGGCGGTCACGGCCAGGGCGAAGAGCACGTAGAAGCCCACACGCCCCAGGCGCTTGCCGAAACCGAACCAGGCACCCAGCACCAGAGCATAGAGGATCGCGACCGGGATCAAGCTCTTGAGACTCACCCACAGGATCTGGCCCACCAGGAGATCCTTCAGATGCTCCCCGCCCTCCGGGTTGTTGGAGAGCAGGAGGATGCTGCCCGTGGCGGCGAGGGCGAACAGCCCGCCGATGAGCGCCTCTTGCACCTCCGGGAACTTGCGTTCGGTCCAGGTTAGCAGCAAGGCGCCCAACAGCGCCGAGATGCCTGCGGCCACTTGCACCGCCCAACCGCCGTCGGTACCGAAGTTCAGCATACCGGCGGCGATCACCCCGAGCCCTGCCACCTGAGCGATGGCGAGGTCGATGAAGATGATGCCGCGGTTCAGCACCTCGCGACCCATGGGGACGTGGGTGGCGAGCACGAGCGTGCCCGCCACCAAAGCCGGTCCCACGATGGTCAGATCAGTCAGATTGAATGTCATTTCCCTCCCCCTTGGAGCTTGAGGAGCTGGTTGATCATGAGGTCATAGAACTGGAACAGGTCCTTGTCGTTGTCGGCGCCGACGGTGTCGGGGATCAGGGCCTTGGGGATGCCGCCGCGCTGCGCCAACCAATCCGGCGCCTGCTCGTCCTCATAGGGCGTGTACACGATGCCCTTCACGCCATCGCTCTTGATGATGCCGAGGAGGTCCGCCAGGTGCCCGGGGCTCGGCGGGATGCCGGGCTTGGGCTCCAGGAAACCGACGAAGTCGATGCCCAGCCAATTGGCCATATAGACCCAACCATCATGGTAACCGATGAGCTTCGTGCCCTTGAGGGGCGCCGCTTCCTGCTGCCATTTCTGGATGGCCGCATCCCAACGCGTCTTGAAGTCCGCGTAGCGCTTCTGGTATTCGGCCGCATTGGACGGGTCCAGGCTCTCCATGCGCTGGGCCAGATCGCCGGCGGCGGCGCCGATGGTGCGCGGATCGGTCTGGAAGTGCGGGTTGCCGTAGGGATGGATGTCACCCATAGCCCGGTCTACCCGGGTCGGCACCTGCAGGAGCTGGATGTCATGGGAGGCGTCCATATAGCCCGGCTGGCCCGGCTGAACCTTGGGGTTGTCGCCTTGGTTCAGCAGCACCGGTAGCCAGCCCACCTCCAGATCCGCGCCGTTGCACACCACGAGGTCCGCGGAGCGCATGCGCGAGATGAGGCTGGGCCGCGCCTGGATGAAGTGCGGGTCATTGTAGGCACCGGTAGCGGTGGTGATGCTCACATGGGAGCCGCCGATCTCGGTGACGAGCGCGGCCCAGTGGGGCTCACAGGCGAACACGTTGAGCTCGGCGAAAGCCGGTGTCGACGCAGATGCGACGAGGGCGATGAGGAGAAGCTTAATGAGTTTCATGGTTTACTCCGGGATCAGAAGGTGTGCGCCGGATGGGCGCCCATGGCGACGATGTATTGCAAGAACACCTCGTTGGCCGCCACGGGGCCGGAGAGGTCGCGGTTGAACTGCAGGCGGATGCGGCTGAACTCCGAGTTGGAGAAGTCCAGCATCGCGCTCTCGCGCTTGGGCACGAAACCGTTGCCGAGCAACTGTACCGGCTGGTAGGCACCGGTGACGGTGTTGTCGCTGTTCATGCGGTCGTAGCGCAGACCGAAGCGCCACTGCGGCATCCATTGGTAGGCGCCCTGCACGTACCAGCCTTTGGCGGAACCCGAGTACAGGCTGCCGCCGGCGCATGGACCGGAATCCACCGGACAGGCCGTGGGCGAGACCGTACCGGACTCGTTGCGGTGCAGGTATTCGAACTGGAAGATGAAGTTCTTCTCATAGAAGTTGCCGTGGGGCGCCCACTTCCACACCAGGTCCACGCCGGTGATGTTGCTGGTGCCGGTGAAGAACGGCCCGTCCAGCTGGCTCTGGTCGGAGAACTCGGGGTCAGGGTCCCCCAGCGACGGCCGGTCGAAGGAACGCGCCGACATATAGGACAGTCCCGCGAACCAAGTGTTGCTGTCGTCCAGGTCGTCGCTCACCTTCATGAACGCGGTATTGGCGCCGTTGCCACTGTGGGCGGCGCCGCCGGCCGGGAAACTGTCGCCGCTGAACACTTCGGCACCGAACAGCAGGTAGGTGTCCGTGGGCGCGAGCCAGGTGAGCTGCACGCCGGGATCGCTGTACTGGTTGTTGAGCATGGCCTCGTAGGCCAGGGGCTGGTCCACGAAGTCCCAGACGTGGGCGTGGCGCGAGTTCTGGTAACCGAAGGACGAGAAGAACTTGCCGGCGGTGAACTGGAATCCATCCGGCATGGCGATGGTCTGCAGGTAAGCCAGCTCCACTTCGGTGGAATCCTGTCCATGGTTCTCATGGAAGGAGATGGCGCCGAAACCGGTGAACAGGTTGTCGAAGTTGGAGGAGAGATCGAGCTCGGACTCGCCCAAGCCAAAACCCTGGGGTGCGAGCCCCGTGTTGTCACCCAGCATGAACCCGGGCATCACCCGATGGCCGGCCGCGGCGGGATAAGAACCCCAGGTGCCGTTGAGCACCAGGCCGATACCGGGGTTGAAGGCATTGCCGTTGTTCTGCGGATCGGCATGGACTGCAAACGGGAGTGAGAGGCCGGCGAGCAGCCCCAGGAAAACTTGGATACGCATGGAACATCTCCGTCATAAGATACATCGACGCAATCTGCCCGCCCGCAAGGGCGCGCGAAGACCGTTACTCAGACATCGATGGAGGACGGAGGGCCCCGACTGTAGAGCGTGCGGGGGAACGGCGGGACATGGAAGCTGACGAACGCCGCTAGCGGCACCTCGTCATGGGTGGAATCGAGGACGGGCGCGGGCGGCGCACTGGTCAGGCTGTAGAGATGTCCGCCCAGCACGCAGTACTGGCAGAGCACATCCGCCTGGCCGAGGTGATGACTCTCCTCGTGAGCGGGGAGCGTGGTCTGCACCGCCGTCAGAAGCAACAGCAAGGCGAGCCATAGCGCACGCCCGGAGCGGGAGGTGCTCAGACGGCGTAGGCGATGGATAAGTCTGCCGGTCATGGATTCAATGGCTGGAGGACGTAGTAGCGATGGCGGGAGCAGACACGGTGGCTTTTGCCGGCATAGGCGCGACCGCGGGCGGCATGGCATTCCTAGCTGCCGCCTGGATGCGGAACACGATCAACTGCGCGATATCGGTCTCCATGGCGTTGCCGAGAGCCTGCTCTGTTTCCTCATTGCCAGCAGCGTCCGCGATATTGTAATTATAGGTCCGGGTCAGTGCGATGGTTTGGGGCTCGATAAGCACCGCATTACCCACCATGAGCGAGAACCTTACGCTGTAAGTCACCCGGTACTCGATGGGTTGTCCCGACCGACTGATGGCCAGCAGGGTGCTGCTGCTGGACGCCTGGCTGACGTCCAAGACGGCACTGGCCAGCGTGGGATCGTCCACGATGGTAGTGGTATCCGAAGCCAGGTTACGACGCAGGTTCCTCATCAAGTTACTGCTGCCGGGTCCGGTGATGTAAAGCGCATGTAACTGGGGGGGCAGCTCCGCTGCCCGGCGGAGATGAAACCCGCAACCAGCCAGGAGACTGAGCGCCGCAAGGGAGGCCCCAAGGGCCACCGCCCGCATCACGCCACCACCACGTTCACCAGCCGGCCCTGCACTACCACGACTTTCCGCACCGTCTTGCCTTGGACAAAGGGCTGTACCGAAGGTTCCGCCAGGGCTGCCTGCCGCAGCGTCTCCTGGGAAGCGCCTGCCGCCACGCGGATATGGCCTCGCAGCTTGCCGTTCACCTGCACCACGAGCTCCAGGGTGTCGCGCTTCAGGGCCGCCGGATCCGCAGCGGGCCAGCGGGCGGCCATAACCGACTCCTGATGACCCAGACCGGACCAGAGGTTCTCGCAGACGTGAGGCACGATAGGCGCCAGCAGCAGGGTCACGGCCTCGTAGGCCTCCTGCTTCACCGCCCGGTCCTGGGGGGCATCGCCGGGTACCTTGGTGACGGCGTTGAGGAGCTCCATGACTGCGGCGATGGCGGTGTTGAAGGTGTAGCGCCGGCCGATGTCGTCGCCCACCTTGGCCACTGTCTCGTGCACTTGGCGGCGCAGCTCCCGCTGGGCTTCGTCCAGGGCGGCGCGATCGAGCGCCGGTGCTGACCCTCGGGTAGTGTGCTCGGACACCGCCTTCCAAAGGCGCCTGAGGAAACGCTGTGCACCTTCCACACCGGCCTCGGACCACTCGAGTGTGAGCTCCGGAGGCGAGGCAAACATCATGAACAGGCGCACGGTGTCGGCGCCGTAACGCTCTACCAGGGCCTGGGGATCCACCCCGTTGTTCTTGGACTTCGACATGGTGCCGAAGCCTTCGTACTGCACCGGCTGGCCGTCGGCCTTGAGTACGGCGCCGCTCACGCGCCCCTCCGCGTCATGCCTGAGCTCCACCTCAGCGGGGCTGTAGTAGCTCAGGGCGCCGGCGCCGGTACGCCGCAGGAAGATGTGGTTCAGTACCATGCCCTGGGTCAGCAGGTTGGTGAAGGGTTCGTTGAACTTCACGAGACCCATGTCGCGCATCACCTTGGTCCAGAAGCGCGAATACAGGAGATGCAGGATGGCGTGCTCGATACCGCCGATGTACTGGTCCACCGGCAGCCAGTAGTTCACCCGCTCGTCCACCATGGCCGCGTCGTTGTCGCGGCAGGCGTAACGCAGGAAGTACCAGGACGAATCCACGAAGGTGTCCATGGTGTCGGTCTCGCGGCGCGCCGGCTTGCCGCACTTGGGACAGATGCACTCCACGAAGGCTTTGTGCTTGGCGAGCGGGTTGCCGCTGCCGTCCGGCGCCAGGTCCTCCGGCAGTACCACCGGCAGGTCCGCATCCGGCACCGGCACGTCGCCGCAGGCGTCGCAGTGGATGAGGGGGATGGGGCAGCCCCAGTAGCGCTGGCGCGAGATGCCCCAGTCGCGCAGGCGGTACTGCACGCGTTTCTTGCCCAGGCCCTTGGAGGCCAAGTCCGCCGCGACCGCCTCCACCGCGGCGTGGTAACTGAGGCCGTCATATTTCCCGGAGTTGCAGACCACCCCGTCCTTGCCGAGGAAGCCCAGACTCGCGGCCCGGACGTCCGGCACGGGATCTGCGGGAGCGCGCACCACGGTCTTCAGTGGCAGCCCATAACGGATCGCGAATTCATAATCACGTTCGTCATGAGCCGGCACGCCGCCGATGGCGCCTTCTCCGTAGGCCATGAGCACGTAGTTGGCGACCCAAACTGGCAGCGGCTCGCCGGTGAGCGGATGCTGCACATTCATGCCGGCAGGCATGCCTTTCTTTTCCTGGGTCGCGAGCTCCGCCTCGGTGACACCGCCCTTGCGGCATTCTTCCACGAAGGCGGCGATCTTGGGATCGGAAGCCGCCGCTTTGGCCGCCAGGGGATGCTCGGGAGCGACCGCCACGTAGGTGGCCCCCATCAATGTGTCGGCGCGGGTAGTGAACACCTTCAGCACGCCGCCTTCGTAGGGGAAACCGAATTCCACGCCCTCGCTCTTGCCGATCCAGTTGGCCTGCATGGTCTTGACGCGTTCAGGCCAACCCGGCAAGCCGTCGAGGGCCGACAGGAGTTCGTCCGCATAGGCGGTGATCTTGAGGTAATACATGGGGATCTCGCGCTTCTCCACCAGCGCCCCGGTGCGCCAGCCGCGCCCGTCGATCACCTGCTCGTTGGCCAACACGGTCTGGTCCACCGGGTCCCAGTTCACGGTGCCGGTGGTCTTGTAGGCGATGCCCTTCTCGAGCATGCGCAGGAAGAACCACTGGTTCCACTTGTAATACTTGGGGTGGCAGGTGGCCACCTCACGCGTCCAGTCGATGGCGAAGCCCAGCGACTTCAGCTGCATGCGCATGTAGTCGATGTTGTCGTAGGTCCACTTGGCCGGCGGCACATGATTCTTGATGGCAGCATTCTCGGCCGGCAGGCCGAAAGCATCCCAGCCCATGGGCTGCAGCACGTTGCGGCCGTTCATGCGGTGGTAGCGGGTGATGACGTCGCCGATGGTGTAGTTCCGCACGTGCCCCATGTGCAGGCGACCGCTCGGATAGGGCAGCATGCAGAGACAGTAATATTCCGGCGTACCGGCCTTTTCGAGGCTGCGCGCCGCCGCTTCGCGCTCCCAACGGGCCTGGGCCGCCGCCTCCACTTCCGCCGGTATGTATGCGTCCCGCATCATCGCCTCAATTCCCCCGCCCATCTTGGGCCTCGGCACACACGAAGAAGATCGCGGTCATGATGACATACCAACCGATAGTCACAGAATGGATGAACATGGTCTCGGTCAGTCCGAAGATGGCGAAACCGGTCGCCACCAACACTCCGCCCAGAGCCGCGCCTACGCGATGCGGATCGTGGCTTTCGAGGCCGTCCTTGCAGAGCCAGGCCGGGACCCCGAGCAACAGCACCAGCACCAGGAAACCCAGTAGCCCGCGGCTCGAGAGAGCGTCGAAATAGTCGCTGTGCGGGTGGTCGAAATCCGCGATGTCAGGCGGCACTCTACCCGCCGCCACGAGCACACCGGTCTCGTCCTGATAGGCGCCGGTGCCCATGCCGAAGACCGGCGCCTGGCGGAACAGCAGCCAGGCAGCACGCCACATCTCGAGACGTTGCGACACGGGTGTCAGCAGCAGCGTATAGCGGTATTCGCCAAAATAGGTCTCTACCGGCACGAGCAAGAAGTCCGTCCCGGGCCGGACCATCACTGTTACCCCTCCGCCGTACTGGGCCGGGGCGCTGAAATCGCGTCGGATGAATTGGCCGGCGTGGATCGGGTTCTGCCCGTAGCGCCACCGGGAAAACCCGGCCGAGCCGTATCCATCCACCAGCAACTGAGTGGACGCCATACCGCCAAGGTTACGTTCGAATCGCGGCATGATCATCCAGGCCAGGCGTTTGCTCGAGTTATGGAAATGCACCAAGGCCCCTTGGGCGCACCCTAGGTTCTTTAGTTCTGCAACGTAGACCCCGGTTGCCGGCTCTGCACTCACGCTGAAACCGGGTGGATAGTTGCCGTCACTGGCATCTATCCAGGCTTGTAGTGCCTGTAGGTTGTCAAAGCATCCGCCCGAACGCCAATCCCCGTGAGAGCCAGCGGTGGCACCATGGTAGGTCTTGAGTTGCGTCACCGTGCTCTCGATACGCTCCAGGATATGGGTCTGGGGGAACATCACCAACAGCGCGAACAAGGTGGCAGCGACTCCCGAGCCCACCAGCACCACGCGCGGGTGCAGCAGATGGCGGCAGGTGAGGAACAGCACCAGCAAGACCGGCACTGCCACCCAGGCGCCGCGGGTGCCTGACAGGAAGCTCGCCAGCAGCCCCATCAGCACGCAGACCACCACCAGGATGGGACCGATACGGGTCAGCCGTCCGTCTATATATAGGTATCCGGCGGCGAAGATGAAGGTGGTCAAGGTCGCGAGGTCGCCGAACAGGATAGCCACATTGGTGTCACCATCGGGCCGCAGGAAGCCGCCCGCCGTCATGCTCTCCCATACCGCATCCAGACCCAGCAACAGCGCAGCTACGCCGAGACCCGCCCACACCGCCGGCGCCGGCGGCGGATAACGGCGCAACGCCAGGAGCACGGGCAGCGCGAACAGGAACCTGATGTAGCGCCCCAGCAGACGGAAGCCTTCATCGGTCTTGATGCCGAACTCGAAGGCCAGCACGCCGGTGAGGAAGAACGCGACGAACACCGTCACGAACAGCCAGTCGCGGCGGCTGAGGCCGGCCCGGAAGCCGCTGCGCACCCACACGCAGAGACCGATGGCGCCCAGGAATATCAGGCTCACGCTGTCGCTGCGATT
>DASYZF010000400.1:0-12771 GCA_035946515.1 Gammaproteobacteria bacterium
TAGTGCAGGATGCCGCCGTTCTTGTAGTACTCCCATTCCTTGGGAGTATCGATGCGCAACCGGACCTTGAAGCTGACATCCTTGCCGCCTTTTGAAGCCTCGACCGTGACCTCCTTGGCGCCGTCCTTCAAGCCCTCGATGGTGAAGGTCTCAGTGCCGTCCAGGCCCAGCTTCTCGGCGGTGTTGCCGTCCAGGAAGGTCAGGGGCAGCACGCCCATGCCCACCAGGTTGGAGCGGTGGATGCGCTCGAAGGATTCGGCGATCACCGCCTTCACGCCCAGGAGGATGGTGCCCTTGGCCGCCCAGTCACGGGAAGAGCCGGTGCCGTATTCCTTGCCGGCCACCACCACCAGCGGGACGTTGTCCTGCTTGTAGAGCATGGCTGCGTCGTAGATGGGCATCTGCGCGCCGTCCGGCAGGTGCCGGGTGACGCCGCCCTCGACGCCGGGGACCATGGCGTTCTTGATGCGGGTGTTGGCGAAGGTGCCGCGCATCATCACCTCATGGTTGCCGCGGCGCGAGCCGTAGGAGTTGAAGTCCGCCGGTTCCACGTGGTTGGCGATGAGGTATTTGCCCGCCGGCGAGTCCTTCTTGATGGCGCCGGCCGGGGAGATGTGGTCGGTGGTGATGGAGTCGCCGAACACCGCCAGGCAGCGGGCACCCTTGATGTTCGGGATGCCGGGTGCCTGCTTGCTCATGCCGTCGAAGTAGGGCGGGTTCTGCACGTAGGTGGACTTCGTGTCCCATTGGTAGATGTCGCCGGTGCCGATCTGCATGCCGCGCCAGCGCTCGTCGCCCTGGAACACATCGCCGTAGGACTTCTTGAACATGCCTGCATCCAGGCACTTGGCGATGGTCTCCTGGATCTCCTTCTGGGAGGGCCAGATGTCCTTGAGGTGGACCGGTTTGCCGTCCTTGCCCAAGCCTAAGGGCTCGTGGGTGAGGTCGATGTCGGCGCCGCCGGCCAGCGCATAGGCCACCACCAGCGGCGGCGAGGCCAGGTAGTTCATGCGCACGTCCTGAGGCACGCGGCCCTCGAAGTTGCGGTTGCCGGAGAGCACCGCCGCCACCGAGAGCTTATTGTCGTTCACCGCCTTGCCGATGGCGTCGGGCAGCGGCCCCGAGTTACCGATGCAGGTGGTACAGCCGTAACCCGCCAGAAAGAAGCCGATGGCCTCGAGGTCGGCGAGCAGGTTGGATTTCTTGAGGTACTCGGTCACCACCTTGGAGCCGGGGGCAAGCGAGGTCTTCACCCAGGGCTTAGATGTCAGCCCCTTCGTGTGGGCCTTGCGCGCCAGCAGGCCGGCCGCCACCAGCACCGCGGGGTTGGAGGTGTTGGTGCAGCTCGTGATGGCGGCGATCACCACCGCGCCGTCCTTGAGCTCGAAGTCCTTGCCGTCCTGCTTCACCTTGGCGGGGCCGGCGGACTTGCGGGTAGCCTGGTCCTTGTCGAAGGCGTTCTTGAAGTTCTTGGGCATGTCGCCCAAGAGCACCCGGTCCTGGGGACGCTTCGGGCCGGCGAGGGAGGGTTCGATGGAGCCGAGGTCCAGCTCCAGCACATCGGTGTAGACAGCCTCTTGGCCGTCGTGACGCCACATGCCCTGGGCCTTGGCGTAGGCCTCCACCAGCTTGATGTCGTCTTCGCTGCGGCCGGTGAGGCGCAGGTAGGTAAGAGTCTCGTCATCGATGGGAAAGATGCCACAGGTAGCGCCGTATTCCGGAGCCATGTTGGCGATGGTGGCGCGGTCAGCCAGGGGCAGGTGCCTCAGGCCGTCGCCGAAGAACTCCACGAACTTCTCCACCACGCCGCGCTTGCGCAGCATCTCGGTCACGGTGAGCACGAGGTCGGTGGCGGTGGCACCCTCGGCGAGCTTGCCCGTGAGGCGCACGCCGATGACTTCGGGGATGAGCATGGTGGAAGGCTGGCCGAGCATGGCGGCCTCCGCCTCGATGCCGCCTACACCCCAGCCCAGCACGCCCACGCCGTTGATCATGGTGGTGTGGGAGTCGGTGCCCACCACGGTGTCGGGGTAGGCCTGGCCCTTGTCGTTCACGAACACCACCCGCGCCAGAAACTCCAGGTTCACCTGGTGCACGATGCCGGTGTCCGGCGGCACCACCTTGAAGCTACGGAAGGCGTTCTGGCCCCAACGCAGGAAGGCGTAGCGCTCCTTGTTGCGGTCGAACTCGAGCTTGGCATTGAGGCCGAAGGCCTCCTTGTTGCCGTAATGGTCCACCATCACGGAGTGGTCGATGACGAGCTCCGCCGGGCACAGGGGGTTGATCTTCTTGGGGTCGCCGCCGAGCTTCTGCATGGCGTCGCGCATCGCCGCGAGGTCCACCACCGCCGGTACGCCGGTGAAGTCCTGCAGGATGACCCGTGCCGGAGTGAAGGCGATCTCCTTCTGGGGCAGCCTGCGGGGGTCGCAGGAGGCGAGCGCCTCGATGTCGGCCTTGGTCACGCTCACGCCGTCTTCCAGGCGCAGCATGTTCTCCAGCAGGATCTTCAGGGAGTAGGGCAGGCGCGAGACCTTGTGCTTGGCCTCCAGGGCCTCGAGCTTGAAGATCTCGAAATTCTTGCCGCCGACGGCGAGGGTGGCGCGCGACTTGAAGCTGTCCTGCATGGAGCCTCCGGATGGATGGGCGGAAAGCCCTGGCGCATCCTGTCACTCGAGGGACGCCGCTGCGTCAGGGCGGGGGATTCAGGCCCGCTATTATAAGGTATGCGCCCATCTTAAGCCCACTCATGCGGCGCGCGCCGATTCCGCGAGCAGGCGCCGGCTCTCCTTGAGCAGGCTGGCGCGCATGAACAGCAGCATCCAGCGGGAACCGCCGCACTGGCGCCACAGCACCGCGGAGCGCAGGCCACCCAGGAGCAGGCTGCGCACCAGGTTGATGAGCTGCGGGTTGCGCAGCTTCTGGATATCGCCCGTGACCATGATGCGCGGTTCGATGCTGCCGGCGGTGCGCACGTAGGTGTCCGCCAGGTTGGCGAGCACGTTGCCGTGGGTGAGCCCGAAGTGCCGTACCTGCTCCTTGCCGCGGGCGATGTTGGCGGCGAGGATCTTGCGCAGGCCCGGGTTGCGCAGCACCTTGCCCTGCAGCTGCAGCAGGTTCAGGGAATAGCGCAGGATGGCGAGGTCGTAGGGACTGCGCTCCGGCCCCAGGAGTTCAGTCAGCTTCTTGAGGCCGAGGCGTACCCCGTCCAGGCCGCCGAAGACCTGGGGCACGTCCGGGGATTCGAGCTTGAGGATGCTGCCCAGGGTGGCGCGCAGGCTGGTCTCATCCGTGGGGGCGCCCCGTTGGCGGCCTCGCTCACCAGGGCCGCCGCCTGTACCACGCCGGCGAGCGCCAATACCCGATCCTCCAGGGGGCGCATCAGCCGTGGTCCCGCAGGGGTTCGGCGGCATAGGCCTCCGTCGCGGCGGTGACGCCTCCCCCTAAGCATTCCTCGCCGGCATAGAACACCGCGTACTGGCCCGGGGTGATGGCCCGCTGCGGGCGATCGAAGCGTGCCGTCCAGTTTCCGTCGCCGTCCGGCGCGAGGCGGCAGGCCTGGTCCGCCTGGCGGTAGCGGGCTTTGGCGGCGCAGTGCAGTGGCGCTACGGGCGCAGTGCCCGATACCCAGTGCAGGTCGGTGGCGGTGAGCGCGGCGTGCATCAACCTCGGATTTTCGTGACCCTGCACCACCACGAGCACGTTGCGTTTCAAGTCCTTGTCCGCCACGTACCAGGGGGACTCTTCCGCGTCCTGGCGGCCGCCGATGCCGATGCCGGAGCGTTGGCCGAGGGTGTAGTACATGAGGCCCTGGTGGCGCCCCAGCACCCGGCCGTCGCCGGACTCGATGTCGCCCGGCTGGGCCGGCAGGTACTTGCCCAGGAACTCGCTGAAGCGCCGCTCGCCGATGAAGCAGATGCCGGTGCTGTCCTTCTTGGCATGGTTGGCGAAGCCCGCTTCCCGGGCCAGGGCCCGCACGTCGGTCTTCACGAGCTCGCCCAGGGGGAAGAGCGCCTTGGCGAGCGCCGCCTGGGGCACGGCATGCAGGAAGTAGCTCTGGTCCTTGCCGGTGTCCTTGGCTTTCATGAGCTTCACCATGCCGCCATCGTGTTCCAGCCGTGCATAGTGGCCGGTGGCGATGCGTGCGGCGCCAAGCCGCAGGGCATGGTCCAGAAAAGCCTTGAACTTGATCTCGCTGTTGCAGAGCACGTCCGGATTCGGCGTGGCGCCCTTCGCGTAGCCGTCCAGGAAATGCCTGAACACCCGCGCGCGGTATTCGGCGGCGAAGTTCACCCTATGCAGGGGGATACCCAAGGTATCGCAGACCTGGCGCGCATCCTGGAAGTCTTCGGCGGCAGTGCAATAGGTCTCGTCCTCCCCATCCTCCCAGTTATCCATGAACAGGCCTTCCACCTCATGCCCTGCACGCTGCAGGAGCAGCGCGGCCACGGCTGAGTCCACGCCGCCCGACAGGCCGACGATGACGCGAGTCTTGGAAGGAGTGTCCATCGGCATATTTTACCGCCATGCGGTGGTGCAGGCGCTCAGGCGCCTTCCAGCACGGCAGCGGGGTCGGTGATGTGGCTCAGGATCTCGAGAGGATAGCGCCGGCCGGCGAGGCAGTCGTCGATGCAGCGCAGCACCATGGGGCTGCGCAGCTTGGGGCCGAGGGCGGCAAGTTCCACCCGACTGAGCCAGCGGGCGGTGATGATGCCCTTATCCAGCGGCCGTTCGGGATGGTGCTGCCCGCATTCGCCGTGGAAAGCGATGCGCAGGAAGCTCGCGCCGAGCTGCGGGTTCTTCCACAGGTAGATGCCCGTGACGGCATCCGGCAGGAACTCCCAGCCGGTCTCCTCCAGGGTCTCGCGGCGCACCGCGTCTAGCAGGCTCTCACCCGGCTCCAGGTGGCCGGCGGGGTTGTTCACCACCCGTTCGCCGCGCACCTCTTCCTCCACCACGAGGAAGCGGCCGTCGCGCTCCACGACGGCGGCGACGGTGACATGCGGTTTCCACACCATATCCATCATTCTATATGCCGAGCCTGCGGAATTCCGGATCCGGTTCCGCCTGTTGCCAGACGTCCTCGAAGCCCCTGAGACGCTGCCGGGCTTCCATGGGCGCATTCAGGTCAGCGTAGCCTTCATAACGGCTGTAGAGGGGGCGATAGAGGAGGGCCGTCTCGTCGGCCACGAGATAGGTGTCGGTGAGGCCGGCGTGGTCGCGGGAGGCACGGCGCACTTCGATATAGGAGCTGAAACGCTGGGCGAGACCGATGAAGCGGTGCTGCGCCCGTACCGAGGGACCCGAGTCCAGGCACACGACGCGGATGCGGCTGAAACGGGAGCGGGTGGCGAGGGTGCGCACTATGCTGAGGAATTCCTCCTGGTCGTAGAGCAGGGGCTCCAAGTCAGGGGTGAAGAGGGTGAGCTCGCGCTTGGCGAGCACTGCCACCGCGACCGCCGCCTCACGGGTCTCCCGCAGCGAGGACAGACGGCGGAAACTCTCCTTCTCATCGGACTCCATGTTCAGGACCTCATGCCAGCTGGCCTGCGTCGATGAAGCCGCGGAGCAGGGATTCCACGAGCGGATCTTTGGTCAGGCGCGAGAGCTCGGCGGCCTCGAATTGACGTCGATCGCCGAGCAGTTGGGCGAAGCCCGCGAGTCGATCCGGTAGCGGATGATGCGCCCCATCCACGAAGAGATGACAACTCTGGCGTGCATCGAACCAGGCGACTCTTACCGCCGGATGCCAGGCCAGGGGCTTGCCGCGGCCGAGCCTTTGTTTGAGGCGTGTCGGTGTGCAGCGCTGCGCCGGTGGTGTGGGCCGGAGCCAGGGTTTTGGCTCGGTGATGTAGCGCCCGAACCAGATGTCCAGTTCCTCGTCGGAGGGCCGCAGCCGCGCGTGCAGCATCTGCCGCACCTGGGCCCGCGCCTCCAGGGAGAGCTCACCTGGATGGGCGGTGGGCGCGAGATCCGGGTCCGCGTAATGGCTGTCGCGGGAGGCTCCCTGCACCAGCAAGCCGGCGAGGTCCGCCAGCAGCTCGGATTGGGACGGCGCCCGGAAACCGATGGAGTAGGTCATGCACTCGCCGAAGGCGACGCCGTGGTGGGCTACGCCGGGGGGGAGATAGAGCATGTCGCCGGGCATCAGCAGCCAGCTCTCCTCCGCCTTGAAGCCTTTGACCTGCTGCAGCTCAAGACCCGGGATGTCCGCATCCGCCTGGGGCGCGGTGCTGATGTCCCAACGGCGCATGCCCTCTGCCTGTAGCAGGAAGACGTCGTAGGCGTCCACGTGGGGGCCCACCGAGCCGCAGTCCGCGGCGTAGCTGATCATGAGGTCGTCGATGCGCCAGTCGGGTATGAAGCGGAAGGGTTCGAGCAGCGCGCGCATCCCCGGCACGTGCTTGTCCACGTCCTGGACCAGGAGCGTCCAGCGGGAACGGGGCAGCTTGGTGAAGTCCTTGTGCTTGAAGGGGCCGTGGCTGAGCTTCCAGCCCGGCGCCTTACGGGTCTGAACCACGAGGCGCGATTCCACGCCTTCCTCGCAGGCGAGCCCGGCGAGTTCTTGGGCAGTGAGCTGCGAGGCGAAACCCGGGAAAGCGTTGCGCACCAGCAGCGGTCGTCTCTGCCAATGGCGCTTGAGGAAGTCGCGCGGGCTCAAGCCCCCCAGGAGCGCGGTGGACTGATCGCGCATGTCAGAGCTTGTCGCGCTCGAAGCAGTGCACCTCGAGACGCAGTTCGCTGCCGATGATGATGCGGGGATTGAGGATGTCCACCGTGGGCTGGTCGGCGCCGCCCAGGGCTATGACGCGGTAGCCGTTGGGGCAACGGTCGCGGGCATGCTCTTCGGCCACCTGCAGCAGGGCACCATAGGGCGCGGCACCGATGCTCTTCACCACGAACAGCGGGTTGCCGTCGTCCGCTTTGCGCTCCTCCCAGCCCGCCTGCTGGTCGCCCACGGCGTGCAGCGGGGAACGGATGCCGTCCTTCGGCATGCCGGCGCAGGCGCTGAGCAGCAACACTGCCGCCAGGGTCAGCCGCCGCATCTCAGATGTCCTTGGCCAGCTTGGCGGCGAGGCCGGTGTAAGACTGCGGCGTAAGGCCCAAGAGCCGCGCCTTGGCGTCGTTGGGGATCTCCAGCTCCTTGATGAACTTGCGCATGGCTTCGCCATCCACGCGCCGCCCCCGCGTCAGGGCCTTGAGCTTCTCGTAGGGTTCGTCCACGCCGTGGCGGCGCATCACGGTCTGCACCGCTTCCGCCAGCACTTCCCAGTTGGCGTCCAGGTCCGACTGCATGCGCTCGGCGTCGGCCTCGAGCTTGGAGAGGCCTTTGAGGAACGACTCGTAGGCCAGCACGCCGTGGCCCACACCCACGCCGATGTTGCGCTGCACCGTGGAGTCGGTGAGGTCCCGCTGCCAGCGCGAGACGGGCAGTTTCTCGGCGAAGTGGCGCAGCAGCGCGTTGGCCACGCCGAGGTTCCCCTCGGCGTTCTCGAAGTCGATGGGGTTCACCTTGTGGGGCATGGTGGAGGACCCCACTTCGCCCGCCACCGGTTTCTGCTTGAAGTAGCCGATGGATATGTACCCCCAGATGTCGCGGCTGGCGTCCAGGAGCACGGTGTTGAAGCGCGCCAGGGCGTCGAAGTATTCCGCCATGTAGTCGTGGGGTTCGATCTGGATGGTGTAGGGGGACCAGGTGAGACCGAGGGACTCCACGGTGCCACGGCTCAAGGCTGGCCAATCCACATCCGGGTAGGCGGCGAGGTGGGCGTTGTAGTTGCCCACGGCGCCGTTCATCTTGCCCAGGATCTCCACGGCCTTGAGTTGCGCGCGCTGGCGGCGCAGCCGGAACACGATATTGGCGAGTTCCTTGCCGAGGGTGGTGGGGGAGGCGGGTTGGCCGTGGGTACGGGAGAGCATGGCGTGATCCGCGTAGCGGTGCGCCAGGGCGCGGAGGCGTTCGATCATGCGGTCCATGATGGGGAGCAGGAGCTGCTCGCGCCCTTCCTGCAGCATGAGTCCGTAGGAGAGGTTGTTGATGTCCTCGGAGGTGCAGCCGAAGTGCACGAACTCGCTCACCTTCTTGAAGGCGGGGAGTTCGGACATGCGCTCCTTGAGGTAGTACTCCACCGCCTTCATGTCGTGGTTGGTGGTGGACTCGATCTCCTTGATGCGCTCCGCCGCCTTGAGGTCGAAACCGGAGACGAGACCGGCGAGGAACGCGCTGGCGTCTTCGGAGAGCGGCGGCACTTCCGCGATCGCGGCTTCCTCCGCCAGGGCCATGAACCAGGCGATCTCCACCCGGACCCGTTGGCGCATGAGGCCGTACTCGCTGAAGAGCTGCCTCAGGGTCTCGGTCTTGCCGGCGTAGCGGCCGTCCAGTGGGGAGAGGGCGGTAAGTGCAGAGGATTCCATGGGTTTTCGTGCATCCCCAGAAGGAATGGCGGATAATAACTGAAACGTTTTACCGCCTTCCGCGGCGGCTTTTCGCCCCAGGTTTTGAGCGATAATTATACCCTTGAATCAGGGTGTTATACCGCTTTCCTGACGCGAATTCTTGAGGAGTGGACATGAGCGACAAGGGCTTCCGGATCGAACACGACAGCATGGGCGAGCTCAAGGTCCCCGCCGATGCCCTGTGGGGCGCCCAGACCCAGCGGGCCGTGGACAATTTCCCCATCAGCGGCCTGCCCATGCACCGCTCCTTCATCCGGGCTCTGGGCATCATCAAGGCTTCTGCCGCTACCGTGAACCAGGGCCTCGGCGTCCTGGACGCCAAGCGCGCCAAGGCCATCGAAGCGGCTGCCCTGGAGGTGGCCGAGGGCAAGCACGACCGGCATTTCCCCATCGACGTGTTCCAGACGGGCTCGGGCACGAGCACCAACATGAACGCCAACGAGGTCATCGGACATCTCGCCACCGAGAAAGCCGGCGAGACCGTGCACCCCAACGACCACGTGAACATGGGGCAGAGCAGCAACGACGTGATCCCCACCGCCATCCACGTGAGTGCGGCCTGGGAGGTGAAGGAGAAGCTGGTCCCCGCCCTCAGGCACCTGGCGGAGATCATCGAAGCCAAGAGCCGTGAGACCGCGGGCGCGGTGAAGACCGGTCGCACCCACCTCATGGATGCCATGCCCGTGACCCTGGGACAAGAGCTGTCCGGCTGGGCCGCCCAGGTCCGCCACGGCATCGCGCGGGTGGAAGCCACGGCACCGCGGCTCAACGCGCTCGCCCAGGGCGGCACCGCGGTCGGTACCGGCATCAACGCCCACCCTGAGTTCGGCAAACGCATCGCGGCGGAGCTCGGCAAGCGCACCGGCATCCCTTTCAAGGCCAGCGACAACTACTTCGAGTCCTTGAGCTCCCAGGACGCCGCGGTGGAACTCTCGGGCCAGCTCAAGACCGTGGCCGTGAGCCTCATGAAGATCGCCAACGACCTGCGCTGGATGAACAGCGGCCCCTTGGCGGGCCTGGGCGAGATTGCGCTGCCGGACCTGCAGCCGGGCTCCAGCATCATGCCCGGCAAGGTGAATCCGGTGATCCCGGAAGCCACCGCCATGGCGGCGGCCCAGGTCATCGGCAACGACCTCACCATCACCGTGGCCGGCCAGTCCGGCAACTTCCAGCTCAACGTGATGCTGCCGGTCATCGCCTACAACCTGCTGCAGAGCATCGAGCTCCTGGCCAATGTCTCCCGGGCCCTGGCTGACAGCGCCATCAAGGGTTTCAAGGTCAACGACGCCCGCCTCAAGGAGGCCCTGGACAAGAACCCCATCCTGGTCACGGCCCTGAACGCCGTGATCGGCTACGAGAAGGGGGCGGCCATCGCCAAGCGCGCTTATAAGGAACACCGCCCCATACTGGAGGTGGCCAAGGAGATGACCGATCTCCCGGAAGCCCGGCTCAAGGAGCTTCTGAACCCGGCGGAGCTCACCAAGGGCGGGGTCAAGAAATAAGAATTTACTTTTAAGATTATCTTTAACTATCTGATAAAATGCAAATTAATGGTGGAAATTTTCCTGAATTGATCCGCCACCGCTTCGGGGGCACCCAGGCCCCCGAAGACTTCGCTTCCCGCCGCGCCATCGGCGATCTGCCACCCCATCTCGCCCCCCAGCCTCCCTGGAAACCCGCCGCCGTGCTGGTACCGTTGGTCATGCACCCGGACACGCCCACGGTATTGCTTACCCAGCGCACCGAGCGGCTCCAAGACCATGCGGGCCAGGTGAGCTTCCCGGGCGGCAGCCGGGAGTCCTCGGACGCCAACCCCGTAGAGACCGCCCTGCGGGAGACCCGGGAAGAGATCGGACTCGGCCGGGAATATGTGGAGGTCGTGGGTTATCTCCCGGGTTACCTCACCATCACCGGCTTCGCCGTGAGCCCTGTGGTGAGCCTGGTGCGGCCCGGGTTCGCCCTCAAGTTGGATCCGCTGGAGGTGGCCGAGGTGTTCGAGGTGCCCCTGGCCTTCCTGGCAGAGCCCCTAAACCGCCGGGTGGAGAAGCGGGAGCTCGCCGGCCACGACGTGGGGTATTACGTCTTCACATACGCAGGGCACCGTATCTGGGGTGCCACCGCCGCCATGCTGGTGAACTTCCTGGACTGCCTGGAGGGAGGCTCCCCCGCTTGAGCGAGATGGAGCGCTTGCTGGAGATCATGGCCCGGCTCCGGCACCCGGAAGAGGGTTGCCCCTGGGACCGGCAACAGACTTTCCGGAGCATCGCCCCCTATACCGTGGAGGAGGCCTACGAGGTGGCGGACGCCATCGAGCGGGACGATCTCGCGGCCCTGGAGGAGGAGCTGGGCGACCTGCTGCTGCAGGTGGTCTACCACGCGCGCATGGCGGAGGAGGCCGGCCGGTTCCGTTTCGCGGACGTGGCCCGGGGCATCGGCGACAAGCTGGTGGCGCGTCATCCCCATGTGTTCGGCATGGCCAAGATGCGCGACGCGGAACACCAGAGCCGGGATTGGGAAGCGCGCAAGGCCGAGGAGCGGGCCGGACGCGACGCAGACGGGGCCCTGGATGGGGTAGCGGCAGGCCTGCCGGCCCTCACCCGTGCCGACAAGCTGCAGAAAAGGGCGGCGCGGGTGGGTTTCGATTGGCCCGAACTCAAACCGGTGTTCGCCAAGGTGCGGGAGGAGCTCGCGGAGCTGGAGCATGAGGTCGGGAGCGCCAGCCCCCAGGAGCGTCTCGAGGACGAGCTCGGCGACGTGCTGTTCGCCGTGGCCAACATGGCGCGCAAGCTGGGTGTGGATCCGGAGCAGGCGCTGCGGGGCACCAATCGCAAGTTCGAGCGCCGTTTCCGCCACGTGGAGGCCCGCCTCAAGGAACGGGGACTCAAGCCGGAGCAGGTGAGCCTGGAGAAGATGGATTCCTACTGGGATGAGGCCAAGCGCGCCGGCCTCTGAAAGGCCCCGGGTCGCGTGGCTGTCCGTGGAAGGGTGTGCTATCTTGAACGAAATTTAAGTTAAATCGGCCGTCCCCAGGGTGTATGGGGAACCCACGATGGGCACACGCGGGACGGACGAGCAGAGCGGATCGGGAGCGAGAACAATGCCACAAAAAATCGGAATCGTGATCGACGCAGCCTGCGACCTGCCGCGCAGCTTCCTGTCGCAGCACAACCTCGAGATCATGCCGATCAGCATGCAGTTCGGCACCATGAACTTCAAGGACGTGCGTGACCCCGAGCAGACCATGGAGTTCTACCGCCGCTACGTGGCGGAGAAGGAACTGGAGATCACCACCGCCCCCTTGTCGGTGAAAGCCATCAAGGACTGGTTCCTGGACCAGCTGGTGCTGAAGTACGACCGGGTGCTGGTGATCACCGTCTCCAGCACCCGCAGTCCGGTGTTCGAGAACGCCACCAAGGCCTCTTTCATGATCCTGTCCGGCTACAAGGAGCGCCGCAAGGCCGCCGGCCTGGAGGAGCAGTTCGCCCTGCGCGTGCTGGACAGCAAGACCCTGTTCACGGGACAGGGTGTGGTGGTGTACGAGGCTTTGCGCCTGCTGCAGAGCGGCCAGGCCGACATGGCCTTCGACCGCCTGCGCCAGCACGTGGAGAACTTCTCCCAGGACGTGCACGCTTACCTGGTCCCCAATGACCTGTACTACGTGCGTGCCCGCGCCCACCAGAAGGGCGACAACAGCATCGGCTGGTTCAAGTACCAGATGGGCACCATGCTCGACATCAAGCCCATCCTGCGTGCCTATCGCGGCGAGACCGAGGCGGTGGATACCGTGCGCGGCTTCGACGGTGCGGTGAAGAAGCTCTTCGGCATGGCCACGGATGCGATCGAGAAGGGTCTGCTCACCAAGGTGGTGTGCATGAGCTACGCCGGCAACCCGGAAGAAGTGAAGAGCTTCCCCGGCTACGACGAGTTCCTGAAGGTCGCCCAGACCCACAAGGTGGAGACGCTGCTCTCGGTGATGAGCACCGTGGCGGGCATCCACGTCGGACCTGGCGCATTCAGTCTCGCGTATGCGGCGAAGTGATTGTTGACGCGCCCAAGTAATCGTCCACGTGTTTCTGTTTGACTTATGCAGGGCCGCCTTCGGGCGGCCCTGCCGTCTCCCGTCCCCCATGCGCTTCCGGTAAAATGGCGCGTGCCTTAAGAGCAGCGCGTCCCGGAAGAAGCACGCCTTTTCACCTTTCGATGCAGACGATGCACCACTTGCGTGACCACTATCGCCGCTTCTGCGGCGGGCTGTTGGCTGTCGCCTGTCTCCTGCCGCCGCTGGCTTATGCCGACACGGCGCCGGCGGCAGTCACC
>DASYZF010000401.1:0-3350 GCA_035946515.1 Gammaproteobacteria bacterium
GAAGGTGAGCACCGAGGCCTGCTCATCGCGCTCCTGCAGGTTCACGTGCTCGATGTTGGAACCGGTGTCGGCGATGGCCGCAGCCACGGTGGCCAGCACGCCGCGCTGGTTAGCCACGTCGGCGCGCACCTCGACCGGGAAATCGCGGTCGATGTGCTTCTCCCACTGCACCTCGATGAGCTTCTCCGGCTGGGCCCGGTATTCGTGCAGGTTGCCGCATTCGTTGCGGTGCACCACGATGCCGCGGCCGGCGGTGAGCACGCCCACGATGGCGTCGCCGGGGATCGGATGACAGCAGCGGGCGAAGGTCACCACCAGGCCCTCGGTTCCGCGGATCGAGAGCGGCGCACTGGTCTTGGGTTCGACCTCCTCCACCCCGCGCTCCGGCATGAGGCGCCGCGCCACGAGCGGCGCCAGGTGCTGGCCTAAGCCGATGGATTCGAACAGTTCGTCCTTGTCCTCGAGCTTGAACTCCTGCAACACCGCCTCGAGCTCCGCCTCGGGTACGCGCGTGAGTTTCAAGGAGAGCGTCGCTAGCGCCCGCTCCAGCATGCGCTTGCCGAGCTCCACCGCCTCCTCGCGCCGCAGGTTCTTGAGATAGTGGCGCACGTTGGCGCGCGCCTTGGCGGTGACCACGAAGTTGAGCCAGGCGGGGTTGGGGCGGCCGCTCGGGGAGGTGATGATCTCCACCGTCTGGCCGTTCTCCAGCGGGGTGCGCAGCGGCACCAGGCGCCGGTCCACCTTGGCGGCCACGCAGGCGTTGCCCACGTCGGTGTGCACCCCGTAGGCGAAGTCCACCGCCGTGGAACCGCGCGGCAGGCGGCGGATGTCACCCTGGGGCGTGAACACGTAGACCTCGTCGGGGAACAGGTCCACCTTCACGTTCTCGAGGAACTCCAGCGAGCTGCCGGTGCCCTGCTGCATCTCCATCACGCCCTTCAGCCATTCCCGGGCGCGCACCTCGGGGGCCGTGGCCCCGCCTTCGCCGGTCTTGTAGAGCCAGTGGGCGGCGATGCCGGAGCGGGAGACCTTGTCCATGTCCTCGGTGCGGATCTGCGCCTCCAGCGGCACGCCCTGGGGGCCGATGAGCACGGTGTGCAGCGACTGGTAGCCGTTGGCCTTGGGGATGGCGATGTAGTCCTTGAACTTGCCCGGCACCGGTTTATAGAGGTTGTGGACCAGGCCGAGCGTGCGGTAGCAGTCGTCGGGGCGCGGTACCACGAGACGGAAAGCGTAGACGTCGAGGACCTCCAGGAGCGGCAGGCGCTTGGCGACCATCTTGCGGTAGACGCTGTAGAGGTGCTTCTCGCGGCCCTCGATCGTGCCTTTGATGTCGGCGCGCTCCAGAGCCTGGGAGAGGCTCGCCACGATCTTGGCCACCATCTCCTTCTGGTGGGTACGGGCGCGTTTCAGGTGCTTGGCGAGCACCTTGTAGCGGGTCGGGTGCAGCGCCTGGAAGCCCAGATCCTCCAGCTCCATGCGCATGGCGCTCATCCCCAGGCGGTGGGCGATGGGTGCATAGATCTCGAGGGTCTCGGCGGCGATGCGGCGACGCTTGGGGGCCGGCATGGCGCCGAGCGTACGCATGTTATGGAGCCGGTCCGCGAGCTTCACCATGATGACGCGGATGTCCTCCACCATGGCCAACACCATCTTGCGGAAGTTCTCCGCCTGGGCCTCGGCGCGGCTCTTGAACTTGATCTGGGTAAGCTTGGAGACCCCGTCCACCAGCTGCGCCACCTCGGCGCCGAAACGGGTGTGGATCTCCTCCTTGAGGGTCGGCGTATCCTCGATGACGTCGTGCAACAGGGCCGCTTCGATGGTGCGGTGGTCCATGCGCAGGTCGGCGAGGATGGAGGCGACGGCGACCGGGTGGGAGATGTAGGGTTCGCCGGACAGGCGCCGCTGGCCCTCGTGGGCCACGGCGCCGAACAGGTAAGCCTGGTTGATCTCTTCGACTTGCTCTTCGGGCAGGTACTGGCGGAGCTTCGCCAGCAGGTCTTCGATGCCGGTCGCCCGCTTCCCTAAGACCCGATCGAAGATGGAGGAAGCGACCTGACTCATAGACTCCTAAAGGACTCGGCTTAGAGCGGATCCTCCGCGTCCATCATCACCACCGGCTGCTGCTCCACCGGCTCTTCTTCGGGGATCTGCTCCACCTGGCTGAGGATGTCGGGGCCGATGTTGCCTGCGGCGATCTCGCGCAGGGCCACCACGGTGGGCTTGTCGTTCTCCCAGGGGAGCGTCGGCTCGACGCCGCGCGCGAGCTGGCGCGAACGCTTGGTCGCGACCAGCACCAACTGGAACAGGTTATCCACGTTCTCCAGACAATCTTCCACGGTCACGCGCGCCATCTGAAACTCCGTAAGCCCAAAAAGCCGTAAAAAACACGGCCTTACAGTTTACCGGAGCAGGCGACTTAAGCCAAGAGTGAGGAAATGACGGGTTGGAGCTCGGGGCGCCCGGCCCGGCTAGCCTCGCCCCGGCCGTCCACGATGGCCGCGAGCTCCGCCACCGCCCGGTCGAAATCCTGGTTCACCACCACGTATTCGAAGTCGCGCCAATGGGTCATGTCGCCGGCGGCGTCCTTGAGGCGCCGGGCGATGACCTCGTCGCTGTCCGTGCCCCGGGCGCGGAGGCGGCGCTCGAGCTCCTGACGGGAGGGGGGGAGGATGAAGATGCTGACGGCTTCCGCCATGATCTTGCGCACCTGCGCCGCCCCCTGCCAGTCGATCTCCAGGAGCACGTCCTTGCCCTCCGCCATGCGCCCCTCCACCACCCGGCGGGATGTGCCGTAGTAGTTGTCGAACACCCGGGCGTGCTCCAGGAACTCGCCCGCCGCCACCATGCGTTCGAACTCGGGCTTGTCCACGAAGAAGTAATCCCGGCCATGCTCCTCAGTAGGGCGCTTGGGACGAGTGGTGTAGGAGATGGAGAACTGGATGTTGGGATGGTCCTTGAGCAGCGCCCGCACCAGGCTGGTCTTGCCGGCGCCGGAGGGGGCTGTGACCAGGAACAACCGGCCGCGCTTACTCAAGGTTCTGCACCTGTTCCCTCATCTGCTCGATGAGCACTTTCAGGTCCACCACCTGCTGGGTGATGACCGCATCCTGGGACTTCGATCCCAAGGTGTTGGCTTCGCGGTTGAATTCCTGCATGAGGAAGTCGAGCCGCCGACCCACGGCCTCGCTGCCCTTGAGGGTGTCGTCGAACTCCTTGAGGTGGCTGCCGAGCCGGTCCAGCTCCTCGGCCACGTCGAGCCGCTGGGCCAGGATCACGAGCTCCTGCTCCAGGCGTTGCGGGTCCACCTGCACCTTGAGTTCCTCGACGCGCGTGCGCAGCTTGTCGCG
>DASYZF010000402.1:0-4965 GCA_035946515.1 Gammaproteobacteria bacterium
CTGGAAGTGCAGGTGAAGGGCCCCGGCCCCGGCCGCGAGTCCGCGGTGCGCTCGCTGCACAACATCGGTTTCAAGATCGCGAACATCTCGGACGTGACGCCCATCCCGCACAACGGATGCCGTCCGCCCAAGAAGCGTCGCGTGTAAGAGGTAGATTCAATGGCTCGTTATCTCGGACCCAAGTGCAAGCTGTCCCGCCGCGAAGGCACCGACCTGTTCCTGAAGAGCAGCGTCCGGCCCCTCGAGTCGAAGTGCAAGCTCGAGACGCTGCCCGGCCAGCACGGCGCGAAGCGCAATCGTCTCTCGGACTACGGCATCCAGCTGCGCGAGAAACAGAAGCTGCGCCGCATGTACGGCGTGCTGGAGCGGCAGTTCCGCCGCTACTACAAGGAAGCCGCGCGCCGCACCGGCGCCACCGGCCAGACCCTGCTGCAGATCCTCGAGTGCCGCCTGGACAACGTGGTGTACCGCATGGGTTTCGCCGCCACCCGCGCCGAGGCCCGCCAGCTCGTGAGCCACAAGGCCATCGAGGTGAACGGCAAGGGTGTGAACATCCCGTCCTACCAGGTGAAGGCCGAGGACGTGATCTCGGTGCGCGAAGCCGCCAAGAAGCAGCTGCGCATCCAATCCGCCCTGCAGATCGCCAAGCAGGTCGGTCTCCCGGAATGGGTCGAGGTCGATGAGACGAAGATGAGCGGCAAGTTCAAGGCGGTGCCCGAGCGCGCCGAGTTCCTGCCGGACATCAACGAGAATCTGGTCGTCGAGCTCTACTCCAAGTAATCGGTTTCTAGAGAGGGTCTTTCCCCATGCAGGGTTCAGTAACGGAATTCTTGAAGCCGCGCCTCGTCGGCGTGCAGGCCCAGTCGGAGCACCAGGCCCGCGTGGTGCTGGAGCCGCTCGAGCGCGGTTTCGGCCATACGCTCGGCAACGCGCTGCGCCGCATCCTGCTCTCGTCCATGCCCGGCGCTGCCGCCGTGGAGGCCGAGATCGAGGGCGTGCTGCACGAGTACACCACCATCGAGGGCGTGCAGGAGGACGTGGTCGACATCCTGCTCAACTTGAAGCAGCTCGCCATCCGCATGCACACGCGCGATGAAGCCACCCTGGCCCTCGCCAAGAAAGGCCCGGGCGTGGTGACGGCCGCCGACATCCAGCTGGACCACGACGTCGAGATCGTGAACAAGGATCTCGTGATCGCGCATCTGAACAGCGCCGGTTCCCTCAACATGAAGCTCAAGGTGAAGCGCGGCCGCGGCTACCAGCCGGCCAACCAGCGCCTGCAGTTCGAGGAAGAGACCCGTCCCATCGGCCGCCTGCAGATGGACGCCTCCTTCAGCCCGGTGCGCCGCGTGACCTATAACGTCGAGAGCGCCCGCGTCGAGCAGCGCACCGACCTCGACAAGCTGGTCATCGACATCGAGACCAACGGGACGATCGAGCCGGAGGAAGCCATCCGCCGTGCCGCGACCATCCTGTCCGAGCAGTTGGCCGCGTTCGTGGACTTGAAGGGCCGCGACCAGGGTCGTGGTGTGGGCGGCGAAGCCCACTTCGACCCGATCCTGCTGAAGCCGGTGGACGAGCTCGAGCTGACCGTGCGCTCCGCCAACTGCCTCAAGCAGGAGAACATCCAGTACATCGGCGACCTGGTGCAGAAGACCGAGGTCGAGCTGCTCAAGACGCCGAACCTGGGCAAGAAGTCGCTCACCGAGATCAAGGACGTGCTGGCTCAGCACAACCTGTCCCTCGGCATGAAGCTCGAGAGCTGGCCGCCGGCGGGCCTCAAGAAGACTGCCTGAAGCCAATAAGAACCGGAATCCAAGGGTTTAAGTCATGCGTCACCAGAATATCGGCAGACAGCTCAGCCGCAACAGTTCCCACCGTGCGGCGCTGATGCGCAACATGGCCGCGGCGCTCCTGCGCTACGAGACCATCCGCACCACCTTGCCCAAGGCCAAGGAACTGCGGCGCGTGGTCGAGCCGCTCATCACCCTCGCTAAGGAAGACAGCGTGGCCAAGCGCCGCCTGGCGTTCTCGCGCCTGCGTGACGACGCGGTGGTGGCCAAGCTCTTCACCGACATCGGTCCGCACTACAAGACCCGTCCGGGCGGCTACACCCAGATCTTCCGCCACGGCATGCGTCCGGGCGACAGTGCCCCCATGGCCGTCATGAGGCTCGTGGACCGCGCCGAGATCGTGGTGTCTGAGCCTGCCGCCAAGGCCGCGAAGGCGGAGAAGCAGGCCAAGACCGAGAAACCGGCCAAGGCTGAGAAGCCCGCCAAGAAGGCCGCGGCCGCCAAGGCTGAGAAGCCGGCCAAGGCCGAGAAGAAGCCCGCCGCCAAGAAGACGGCGAAGAAGGCTGAGAAGTGATCGCGCAAGCGACGTGAAACAAAAAAGCCGGCTTTGAGCCGGCTTTTTTATTGCCCCAGGGGCGGCGGGTCCATTCAGCGCAGCGGCCAGACGTGGGGGATGATGGTCACGGTGACGGCCCACATCATGAGGTTCAGGGGGATGCCGAAGCGCAGGTAGTCGCTGAAGCGGTAGCCGCCGGGGCCGTAGACCATGAGGTTGGTGGCATAGCCGATGGGCGTGGCGAAGCTCGCGGAGGCGGCCATGGTGATGGCGAAGACGAAGGGCATGAAGTTGAGCCCCAGGGACTGGGTGAGGGCGAGGGCTATAGGGAACACGATCACCGCCGCCGCCGTGTGGGTCACCACTTCCGTGAGCAACATGGTGATGCCGTAGATGGCGATGAGCAGCAGCATCGGGTCGGTGCCTACCGCCGAGAGCACCCCGTGAGCCAGAGTCGCCGCCGCGCCGGAAGCCTGCAGGGCCTGGCCGATGCCGAAAGCCGCGGCGATGGCGATGAGCACGTCGGCGCGCAAGCTGGAGCGGGCCGCCTGCAGGCTGACGCAGCGGGTCACGATCATCAGCCCGGCGGCGAGGAAGGCCACGGTCACGAGGGGGAGCCAACCCAAGCCGCGTACCACGATGAGGCCGAGCAGGATGGCCCAGGCCAGCCAGCCACGCTCGTGGCTGGGGAAGGCGGTGCCGGCCACGGCTCGCAACAGCAGGAAATCCGCGGCGTTCTCGTTGCGCTGCAGGAAGTCGGCGCCGGTGACGAGCAACACTGTGTCGCCGGCGTGCAGCACGATGTCGCCGATCTTGCCCTGGATGCGGCGCCCGCCGCGGGCCACGGCGATGATCACCCCGTCGTAACGGGAGCGGAAACGGCTCTCGCGGATGGTCTGGCCCACCGCCGGGGAGCCGGGGGCGATGACCGCTTCCACCAGGGTGCGCGAGTGGCGCGGGGAATCCAGCTTGAAGAGCTGGTCGGTGGCGGGGGTGAGGCCGCGGATGCGCTGCAGGTCCACGATGGATTCGGTGATGCCGGCGAACACCAGGCGGTCGCCGCCGAAGAGGATTTCGTCCGGGCCCACCGCCGGCAAGAGCTCGCCGCGCCGTTCGATCTCCACCAGGAACAGGCCCGGCAGGTGGCGCAGGCCCGCCGCCTGCACCGATTGCCCGTCCAGGGGGCTGCCGGTCTCCACCAGCATCTCCACGGTGTACTCGCGGGCATCCTGCAGGTGGCGGATGGCGGGGATGCGGTCCGGGAGCAACCAGCGGCTCACCAGGAGCACATAGCCTATGCCCAGCAGGGCGCAGGGTACCCCCACCCAGGCGAGCTCGAAGAAGCCCATGCTGCGGGTATGGGCCTGGGCGGTGAGCAAGCCGTTGACCACGAGGTTGGTGCTGGTGCCGATGATGGTGCAGGTGCCGCCGAATATGGCGGCGAAGCTCAAGGGGATCATGAGCTTGGAGGGGGAGATGCGGCATTGCCGCGCCCAATCCGAGACGAAGGGCAGGAAGGCCGCCACCAGCGGCGTGTTATTCATGAAGGCGCCGAGGAAACTCACCGGCAGCATCATGCGGACCTGGGCTTCGGTGACCGAGCCCGGCCGGCCGAAGATCTTGCGCACGATGAACCCGAGTGCCCCGGTCTCGCGCAGACCGCCCGCCACCACGTAGAGGGCGGCAATGGTGAGCACGCTCTCGTTGGAGAAACCGGAGAGCGCCTGGGCGGGGCTCACGGCCCCCACCAGCATCAGCAGGGTAAGGCCGGCGAGCAGCACCATCTCCGTGCCGATACGGGTCAGCGCGAGGGTAAGGAGGCATCCCAGGGTCACCAGTATCGAGATCCAGGCTGCGAGAGGCATCGAGAGTTTCCCATCCGCCCCAATCATTGGGGCCGGGGCAGATTATCATAGGGGTCCTGAAGGCGGGCTTGAGGCCCACCCCTAACGATTGCCAGGGAAACTCCGGATGTCTGCCCAGCAAACCCTGCTCAAGAAGCTGAAGGACAAGAGCGCCCGTATCGGTATCGTGGGCCTGGGCTATGTGGGCCTGCCCCTGGCCCTGCGTTTCAGCGAGGCTGGCTTTAAGGTGCTGGGGCTCGACATCGACCCGGACAAGGTGAAGGCCCTCAACGCCGGCGAGAGCTACATCGCCCAGATCCCCGCGGAACGGATCGGAAAAGCCGTGGCCAAGGGTTTCCAGGCCAGTGCGGATTTCGCAGTCTCGAAAAAGGCCGATGCCCTCATCGTCTGCGTGCCGACCCCCTTGGGCAAACATCGGGAGCCGGACGTGAGCTTCATCGCCGACACCATGGCGGCCCTGAAGCCCCATCTGCGCGCCGGCCATGCCGTGTCCCTGGAGAGCACCACCTATCCCGGCACCACCGAGGAGCTCGTGGTGTCGGTGTTGGAGTCCGCCGGGCTCACGCCTGGCAAGGACTGCTTCGTGGTGTATTCCCCGGAGCGGGAGGACCCGGGCAACCGCCAGTTCCACACCCAGACCATCCCCAAGGTGGTCTCGGGGCTCACTCCCGCCTGCCGCGAGGTGGCCCTGGCCTTGTATGGGGGCGTGATAGACAAGCTGGTACCGGTGTCGAGCCTGCGCGCCGCCGAG
>DASYZF010000403.1:0-1944 GCA_035946515.1 Gammaproteobacteria bacterium
GCCGCCCACTTCGACGTGCCCGAACCCGAGGCCTTGCGCATCATGGCCGAGCTCCGCGCCCGGCTGCCCGGCTATCTCGTGCCCAAGCTGGTCAGGGAAGTGCCGGGCGCTCCTTCCAAGGTGCCCGTGAGCGGCTGAACCGCCATGTAATCGGCGGGGAATCACTGGAAAAACCCGCGGGGATGGGATAAAAGTACCCGGGCAGGAACCTCAGGTGGAACCGGAGGTTCCGTCGGTGGAGGGACCCACCGACATTCCCCAAGTGCCTCGCACTGGGGGAATGGAGAAAACCGCGGATCCACTCCGCGGTTTTCGACCCTGAAAAACCCCATGGATGGGTTTTTCGGAATTCGACTGACAACAAGAACTTAGCGGTCCTGTTTAAGGAGATGGCTTGTCCCCACGTAGCGCCCTGCCGGTCCTGGTCGTCGCGCCTTCCCAGAACGACGCCGAGATGCTGAACAGCACGCTGCGCAACGCGGGCCACGCCGTGCGTCCCATCTGGGCGGGCAGCATGGACGCCGCCGAGAAGAGCCTCAAGCATCAGAAGCCCGACCTCATCCTCTGTTCCACCAGCGTGCCGGCGGCGCCCTTCAAGGACGTGGTGCGGCTGCGCGACATGACGCTCCCCAACGTGCCGATCATCGCCATCGGCAAGAGCCTCTCCCCGGCCATCATCGCCGAGATCATCAACACCGGCGCCCGTGACCTCGTCTCCATGGACCAGGTGGAGCACCTGCAGGCGGTGGTGTCGCGCGAGCTCGAAGTGCTGCAGCTCGCCCGCGACTTCGAGCAGACCAGCATCAAGCTCCACGAGTACGAGAAGCGCATCAGCCTGGTGGTGAAGGAGTCCAAAGACGCCATCACCTACGTGCACGACGGCATCATCCTCTCCGCCAATCCGGCGTTCCTGGAACTGTTCGGCCACCAGGAGAGTTCCGACATCGAGGGCACGCCGATCCTGGAGCTCTTCGAGAGCAGCTCGCAGATCGCCCTGAAGGAGGCGCTGCGGCTGCTGAGCAAGGGCCAGGCCGCGAACCCGCTCACGGTCAAGGGCCAGAACACCGACGGCAAGACCTTCAGCACCACCCTCGAGTTCGCGCAGGTGCAGGTGGACGGGGAATCGGCCATCGCCATCTCCATCCGCAGCGACCAGGACGCGAAGGAAGCCGAGGCCAAGAAGAAGGAAGCGCAGGAACTGGCGGTGAAGGTCCACGCCAAGGCCCAGGCCCAGCAGGCCAAGGCCCAGGAGCAGACCGGCAATCTCACCCAGCAGCTGGAAGCCAAGGACCAGCAGATCGAGCTCCTCAACCAGAAGCTCGCCGCCAGCGTGCAGCAGCTCACCACCTACCGCAACCTGGACCTGTTCACCGGCCTCATGAACCGCACCTTCTTCCTGGAGGCCCTCACCGCCGCCATACAGAAGCCGCCCAAGGGCGGCGTGCTCGGCCTCGTGATCATCAAGCCGGACAAGTTCACCGCGGTGGCCGAGAAGGTGGGCGTGCTGGCGAGCGACACCATCATCAAGGCGCTCGCCGACCTGATCCGCACCACCGCCGCCAAGGAGGACCAGGTGGCCCGCTTCGGCGGCACCGTGTACATGGCGCTCGTGGTGCGCCCCAAGATCAACGACATCGCCGATTGGTGCGAGCGGCTGCGCACCGCCGCCTCGAGCCGCATCTTCCAGGCCGGCGGCAGGTCCACCAGCCTCACCGTGAGCATCTCCTACGTGGAGGTGAGCGCGGACCGCAACAACGTGGAGAAGCTGCTGGAGGACGCGGAGCAGGCCCACCGCACCGCCCTGCAGGCCGGCGGCAACAAGGTGGTGGGCTGGACCCCGCCCACCGTGGACGCCGAAGGCCGGGTCACCGACACCGAGTGGACGCGGCGCTTCACCGAGGCCCTCAAGAACAACAAGTTCCTGCTGGCCTTCCAGCCGGTGGC
>DASYZF010000404.1:0-1636 GCA_035946515.1 Gammaproteobacteria bacterium
CCGGTCACGTCCTCGTAGTGGATGGTCTTGTAGTCCAGGTACTTCTCCGCCAGGGAGTCCATGTCGTGGCGGCTCGCCACGCTGTCCAGCACGTAGGACTCCAGCATGGAGTCGTAGCGCAGGCCGGTGAGCGCGACGCCGTAATTGGCGAGCACGTGGGCGTCGTACTTGATGTGGTGGCCGAGCTTCAGGCGCTTCGGGTCCTCCAGCAGCGGCTTGAGCCGCTTCAGCACCCGCTCCCGGTCGAGCTGCTTGGGCGCATCCGCGTAGCTGTGGGCCACGGGCACATAGGCCGCCTCGCCGGCCTTCACCGCGAAGGCCAGGCCCACGATCTCGGCGCGCATGTACTCGAGGCTGGTGGTCTCGGTGTCGAAAGCGAAGTACTCGGCGGCCTCGAGCTTCGCGATCCAGGCGTCCAGGGTCTTCTCGTCCAGCACCGCGGTGTACTCGCCGGCCGGGGCGGGTGCTGCCGCCTTGGCCGGCGCGGCCGGGGCCGCCTTGGCGGAGCCTTTGGCCGGGGCTGGCATCTCCTCGATGCCATCGTTCAGGTTGCGCAGCCAGCTCTTGAAACCGAAGCGGGTATAGAGCTCCCGCAGGCGCTCCTTGTCCGGCTCCCGCATGCCCAGCTCCTTCGGGGCCAGGGGCAGCTCCACGTCGCAGCGGATGGTGGCGAGCTTTTGGGACAGGAACGCCGCCTCCTTGTGCTGTTCGAGCTTGGCGGGCAGCTGCTTCGCGCCGCGCACCTCCACCTCCGGCACTTCCTTGAGCCGCTTGTAGAGGGCTTCCAGGGTGCCGAAGTGGGCGAGCAAGGGCGCCGCGGTCTTGGGGCCGATGCCGGGCACGCCGGGGATGTTGTCGGAACTGTCGCCCACGAGCGCCAGGTAGTCGATGATCTGCTCGGGCCACACCTCGAACTTCTGCTTCACCCCGTCCCGGTCGAGGCGCGAGTCGTTCATGGTGTTCACCAGCGTGATCTTCTGCCCGTCCACGAGCTGGGCCATGTCCTTGTCGCCGGTGGAGATGAGCACGCGCATGCCGGCCTTGGCGCCCTGGCGTGCCAGGGTGCCGATCACGTCGTCCGCTTCCACGCCGGTCACCTGCAGCAAGGGGAACCCCAGGGCCTGCACCAGCTCGTGCAGGGGTTCGATCTGGGAGCGCAGGTCGTCGGGCATGGGCGGGCGGTGAGCCTTGTATTCCGCGAACAACTCGTCGCGGAAAGTCTTGCCGCTGGCGTCGAACACCACGGCCACGTGCTCGGGCGATTCCTCCGCCACCAGGCGCTTCAGCATGTTGGCCACGCCATAGATGGCGCCGGTGGGCTCGCCCTCGGGGCTGGTGAGCGGCGGCAGGCCGAAGAAGGCGCGATACAGATAGGAGGAACCGTCCACCAGCACCAGCGGACGCGCGTCGGTTTTCTTGCTCATGGCTGTCCTGGGCCGTGGGTCGCGGCGGCGGGTGCGGCGGAACGCTCCGGCAGGAACATGCAGGCCGGCAGCACGTCCGTGAGGGAGGAGGGCGCCGGTTCCGGCGGCCCCGGCTGCGGCTCTGCGTAAGGCACTTGTTCGACGGACGTCACGGGGAAAGGCGCCGCCACCGGCGCCACGATCGTGCCCGGCACCGGGATGCGCACGCAGGG
>DASYZF010000405.1:0-2991 GCA_035946515.1 Gammaproteobacteria bacterium
CGTTCTCGTCGATGGTGTAGAGCTTGAGGGCCACGTCCTTGCCCTGGAAGGAGTCGTGGCACAGGTACACGGTGCCGGTGGTGCCTTTCCCCAGCTCCCGCGTGACGACGAATTTTCCCAGCTTGGCGGGCGTGGCCATGCTTTTCCCCAGACCGATTACACCAGTCTTACAGCCCTACCCGGTCAAGTCCAGATATGTCGCGGGCAGCCGGTCACAATTTGAGCAACCGGAAGCCGATATTCAAGAGGAGACACGCGGGGATAGCCGCGGCCACGTCGTCGACCATGATCCCGAGACCGCCCTTCACGTTCCGGTCCAGCCAGCGGATGGGCCAGGGCTTCCAGATGTCGAAGAGCCGGAAGAGCAGGAAACCGGCCAGTATCCATACCCAGCCCAAGGGCAGCCCCAGCATGGTGATGAGATAGCCCACCACCTCGTCCCAGACCACGCTCTTCGGGTCGTCCGCCCCGATGACCTTGGCGGTGTAGCCGCAGATGTAGATGCCCGCCACCAGGGCCACCACGAGGAAGGCCCAGTACACGGGCTGTCCCAGATACATGAGCAAGACATATATAGGTATCGTGACCACCGTGCCCATGGTGCCCGGCGCCTTGGGGGAGAGGCCCGCGCCGAAGCCGTAGGCCAGGAAATGGATGGGGTTGCTGAAGACCTGCCTGGGTGTGAGGTTGCCGCTCATTGAGTTAGCCCCGTTTCCACCGACGTCCAGAAACTCGCATCCTCGTCTCCCAGCGCCCACATGGAGACCCCTTTCAGGTCCAGGCTCACCGCATAACTGCTCTTGAGCTGGATGCTCTTCGTGTCCTCGTACCACACCTCGTGGGTATCGCCCTTGGAATCCGTGTAGTCGAAGAAGGGCGAGTTGCTGGTACCGTCCCACTGGGCCGTGGCGCCGGTGGACTGCAGCAACGCAGGGATGTCCTTCCAGGCCACGGAAGTCCCGGTGCCCGCCGTGGTGTCGTAGTCATAGCCGTAGGCCGGCAGCCCCAGCAGGATCTTGTCCGCCGGGATCTGGGTGGCGGCATATTTGAGGCAGGCCTGCATCCAGTCGCTGCCGTCCACGGGGCCCGGCGCCCCGCCCGGCACGTTCTCGTCGTAGGTCATGACCTGGATGAGGTCGGCCTGGGGAGCGAGGGCCTGGTAGTCGTAGGGCCAGGCCCAGGTGTCGTTCGGATCGTCGGCGGACTTGGCGGGCACGCTCAGCATCAGGGTCGAGCCCTCCGCGTGCAGCGCCTGGGCCAGGTCCGTGATGAACGTGGTGTAGTTGTCCCGGTCCGTGACGTCCAGGCCCTCGAAGTCGATGTTGACCCCCGCGAGTCCCTGGGTCTGAGCGAGCATGGCGATGCTGCTGATGGTGGCGGCCCGGTTCGTGACCATGGCCGAGTGGGCCAGGGCTGGGTCGAAGTCCGTGGCACCGAAGTTGGAGATCACCGCATACGAGGCCCGCTTGAGGCTCGTCTCGCTGTCCATGAGGCTCACCGGCAGCGCGCCCGCGAGGCTCCCGTCCGCGTTCACGTCGATCACGTCCATGGATACCGCCGTCACCGGCACGCTGGCGGAGGTGGCCGATGCTGCGGACGTGGCATCGCCGGTGTAATAGCCCAACACCGTCTTGGTGGTGGTACCGCCGGAGCCCGAAGAGGTGCCGATATTGCCGCTGCCGCCCGAACCGCAACCCGCGAGCACCAGCAACAAGCCGCTGGCAGCGACGAACAGGCCTTGCTTCATGTCGATCCCATTCCCTTTCATACCGGCAAGGCCGGTGTAATCGCGGTGTCATATTACGCTGTGATTGTTACAGATTATGCCTGTCGTCCAAGTGTGCCGCTACGCCGTTATCATCGGACAAACGAGCCAGGAAACCCATCGGACATGAACCGTCTCTACGCCGTCTCCTCGGTCATGGTGCGCGGCCTCTACGGCCGCTACGTGGACACGCCGCCGGTCTTGGACAAGGCGCATTTTTTCCCCGCCTACCGGCGCTTCGAGGAAGAATTCCCGGCCATCCAACGGGAGTGCCTCGCACTCATGGAAGAGATCCAGGCCATCCCCGAGTTCCACGAGCTCATGAAGGAACAGGCGGACCTCTCCCAGTACGGCGGCAAGTATTGGCGCATGTTCGTGCTGCGCGCCTACGGGGTGGACAACCAGGCGAACCAGGCCCGCTGCCCCGCCATCGCCGTGCTCCTGAAGGGCCGGCCCGAGATCCTCTCCGCCACACTCTCGTTCCTGGAGGGAAAGAAACGCATCCCGGCGCACCGTGGCCCCTTCCGCGGCATCCTGCGATTCCACCTGGGCGTGGTGATCCCGAAACTGCCGGACGGCCGCTCCGCCTGCCCGCTCATGATCGACGGCAAGGTCTATCCCCTGGAGGAAGGCGCGACCCTGCTCTGGGACGACACCTACGAACACGCCGCCTGGAACGATGCGGACGGCATCCGCGCGGCGCTGCTGCTCGACATCGCGCGGCCCAATATGCCCACGCCGCTCGCCGTCCTCAACTGGCTCATCATCAAGGCCATCGGCCTCGCCATCCGCATCCGCGGTCAGCAGGCCTGGTCCATCCGCAAGTGAGGGCCTCAGAAGTGCTTATAGCCGGGCTCGCCGAGCGTGAGTCCGTGGCCAGAGGCTTCCATCACCCTTAAGCCCGGTTCCGCGTCGACGCTGCCGATGCAGGTCACCGCCAGTCCCAGCCCCGCGATCTTCTTCTCCAGCTCCTGCTGCCGCGCAGGCTCCGCCGTGAAGCAGAGCTCGTAGTCGTCACCGCCCGTAAGGGCGAGCTTCTCCGTCTCATCGCGGCCGTGCAAGCTCAGCAGCCGTTTCGAGAGCGGCAAGCGCGCCGTGAGGATCGTGGCGCCCACACCGCTCGTCTCCAGGACGTGGCCGAGGTCCCCGAGCAGGCCATCCGAGATGTCGATGCAGGCCGAAGCGAGGCCGCGCAGCGCCACGCCCGCCGCGATGCGCGGTTCCGG
>DASYZF010000406.1:0-5208 GCA_035946515.1 Gammaproteobacteria bacterium
TCACGCACTGCGCCACGATCAACCCCGAGATCTGCAGTGCGGGCGCGACGCCCGACGGCTATTCGCTCGTGCGCCTGTAGGGCGGTCTGCAGTAGGGCGGACGATGGTCCTGCTCCAGCATGGTGCACATGATGGCGTGGTCCGAGGGCAAGCTGTCGTAGCCGCCGGGATTGTAGGCGGACAGATCGGTCCCTTTGGGCGCGTACTGCTGCAACCAGGAGCGGTCCAGGATCCTAATCTCACCACTTTCGGTGTAACCGAGCAGTATCAATCGGTCATAAGGCGCGAACAAGCCTTTGTCAGTCCACAATTGCGCTTTGATCTCAACGCCGGCCGGAGCATATACGAATGGCGACTGCTCAAAATCTGTGAAATTGGCATTGATGGTTTCATCACCATACATGAAACGCAAAGCATTGGTGAAGGCGTCGCGTCTGTTGTAGATGCCGGCTAGCGCCCTAGATTGCCATTCTTTTTCCAGGCGTACGACGATAACCGCGCCGGAAGGCGGACTCGGAACTTTGGCTGCAATCGCCGCAAACAATTGTTCCTGTGACCGATAAGCGGCAATCCAGTAGCCCCGATGCTCTAAACCCGCGATCACGGTCGCCACGGATACAAGAAAGAGAATCGCATATTTGAAGTAGACATTGTTTATATAGCGCGTATAGCGCGGCAATATCACAATTATCAGCAAAAGGAAAACCATGTAGACGAATATCCCGGCGAGAAGCAATTGCCTGGTGTTCCCGAAGCGGATATTTGTGACGGCAAAAGGCAGGTATGACAATGCAGCCAAGAGCATTAGCCCTATGGCCAGTAGGACGTAATACCACCAGGGCTTGCTCTCGTCGTCCTCACATAGGCCGCTATTCTTCTGAAAACCCACGAACGCGATTAAACAGGCGGCACCTCCGCAAATCAGAGCGGCCGGTAGATACGCCAGCTGCATCTCCTTAAAAAATTCTACAAATGTTCCACCGATCGATCTTATTTCAGTGACGTATCCCGCCCAGACCCCGTGTAAATTCATATCCAGGATGACGCCTTCGCGCCCAACACCTTTGAAGGCTAAGACGGCTTGAAACACGATGAATGCGAGTATTGGCAGGCTCACCTTCAGGAGATAGAAGACCGAATCCTTTCTCCCTTCAATGCGGCGAATGATCCATGCTCCCATCGGGAACCCAACAATAACGAGCAGGAACCCTGTGTATGTGAAACAGGAAAGAAACTGAAAAACAAACATGGAAATTTGGGACAGACGGCTGTTGGTTTGCAGGTAAATCAATGCTGAAAGACAGCAGGCAAAGGCCAATACCAGGCCAAAAATAGCATCGATACAGCCAAGCCAAAAATAGCCGTTATCTGCCGGATGGAACAGGGCTATTAGTCCGCAGGCGATGGCAAATAAATGATTTCGGGGGAACAGGCGCTTGACGATTTCATAAAACAAAACCGATCGCAGCACTGATAGGGCCAGCAAGACAATTTGCCAGCCCTCGAACCCATTGCGCACAACTCTGATGCTGAGCCAAGTCGGAAAGTAATTAAATACCCTGGTGTTTTTAAAGTTGAGCAAATCGATCCCAAAATCCAGCTTCGTCCATCCATCATTGATGGGACCGATATTGAACCCCTCCGGCCACCATACGGCGAGCGCCACCACCGTGAACAGCGTCCAGGGATGCAGCAACACCTTGGATACGGGCATGGCGATACCGCGGGTCGCCCGGTACAGAGCGGGATGATCAGGCTGCATCCTCAGGTTCTCCGGATAGCGTGCCGGTACATGCTGGTGCCGGGCTTCACGAGACGACTCTCTCGCCCGACTTGGGGGCGCCCAACGCGCGCAATACGGCATCGCTCACCTGCGCCGTGTCCTCCTGCGTCATATCGGGCCAGAGGGGGAACCGGATCAGCCGCCGCCACACCTCATCGGTGACCTTGAGTTCGCCGCGGCTGCGCCCGAAACGCCGCCCGGCGGGCGAACTGTGCAGCGGAACGTAATGGGGGATCGCGCCTATGCCTTGCATCTTGAGTTCATCGAGCGCCGCTCGCGCCTGCGCCGCGTCGCTCGCCAGCGTGTAATACATGTGGGCATTATGCACCAGGCCATCCGGGATGACGGGCCCCTGGATGCGACCAGCATCACGCAGCGGCTTCAGCACCGAGTGATATTCATGCCAGATCTCGAGACGGCGCGCGCAGATTTTCGCGATGTCTTCCAACTGCGGCCACAGGAACGCCGCGATGAGATCGCTCGGCAGGAAGGAGGAGCCCACGTCCACCCAGGTGTATTTGTCCACCTGGCCGCGGAAGAACTGGCTACGGTTGGTGCCTTTCTCCCAGACGATCTCGGCGCGCTCGGCGAGCCCCGGATCGTTGATGAGCAGCGCGCCGCCCTCGCCGGAGATCACGTTCTTGGTCTCGTGGAAGCTCAAGGCCGCGAGATGACCGATGGAGCCGAGCGGCCTGCCCTTGTAGCTGGCGTGGATGCCCTGGGCGGCGTCCTCGATCACCATCAGCTTATGGCGCTGAGCGATGTCCATGATGACATCCATCTCGCAGCCGACACCCGCATAGTGCACTACGGCGATGACTTTGGTGCGCGGGGTGATGGCCCCTTCGATGAGCCTCTCATCCAGGTTCAGAGTATCCGGGCGGATATCCACGAACACCGGCGTGGCGCCGCGCAGCACGAAAGCGTTGGCGGTGGACACGAAAGTGTAGGACGGCATGATGACTTCATCCCCCGGACCCACATTGGAGAGGATCGCGGCCATCTCGAGGGCGGCGGTGCAGGAATGGGTGAGCAGCGCCTTGTGGCTGCCGATGGTCTTCTCGAGCCAGGCGTGGCATTTCTTGGAATAGGGTCCGTTGCCCGAGAGGTGCCCGCGATGGATCGCGTCCTGGATGGCCTCGATCTCGCGACCGGTGGCATGCGGGTAGTTGAAGCGTATGTCTTTCATGTATCCCCGCCTCGCGCCGGCCCGTGAGACCGACACGATCCCTCTCCTCCAGTCGCTGGAACGGTCATTTTACCGTAGCGATATCCCGAACCGGGTGCTTATATGCACGCGCTCACATGCCCGGCAGAGGGACCGCATCCATGCCGCCCTTCTCGCCGGGATAGCGGGCCCAGAGCTCGGCGTAGGTCGACTCCGAACCCGGATGGCGGCGGTCGGGGGCGAGATCCGCCAAGGGCCTGAGCACGAAGGCATACTTGAGGACTTCCGGGCGCGGCAGCACCACGGGCGGCCGGCTGACGCGGTCGCCGTAGAGCAGGAGGTCGAGGTCCATGGTGCGGGGTGCGAAACGCGCGGCCCCCCGCTCCCGGCCGCAGGCGAGTTCGATCTCATCCAGGGTGGCGTTGAGGGGCGTCACTTCCAGCTCGGTCCCAAAGGCGACCACCAGGTTCAGGAAATCGTCGCCCTCGAAACCCACGGCGGCGTTGCGGTACACGGGGGAGAGCCGGATCGCGCCGAACCGCTCCCGCAGGAGCTTCACCGCCTGGCGCACGCGCCGTTCCGGCTCCACGTTGCTGCCGATGCCCACGAACGCTTCGACGCTCATCATCTCTTCCCGCGTTCGATGGTCACGCCGACGGATCTGGAGCCACTGACCGCGCCCGGTTTGTTGAGAGTGATCTTGATCCAGGGCACCTTGAACTCCTGCATCACGAGTTCGGCCACCTTCTCGGCCATGGTCTCGACCAGCTGGAACTCGGACTCGCGCACATAGCCCGCGACACGCTTGGCCACGGCCTTGTAGTCGAGGGCATCCTCGATGTGGTCGGTCTTGGCGGCGCGGGCGATCTCCGAACCCATCTCGATGTCCAGCACCACGCTCTGGCGGATGCGCCGCTCCCAGTCGTAGATGCCGACAACGGTGTCCACCTTGAGCTCGCGGATGAAGACGATGTCCATGGGCTTCCTGTTCAGGCCGGGGTCAGGGAATCGAGGGGCCAACGGGCGCGCACCGGGGTCTCGATGACGGCCCCCGCCGCGAGCCGGCAGCAACCGGCATAGGCGATCATGGCGCCGTTGTCGGTGCAGAACTCGGGGCGCGGGTAGTAGACCTCGCCGCCCAGGGCAGCGGTCATCTCCTTGAGGCGCGCGCGCAGGCGACGGTTCGCGCCCACGCCGCCCGCCACCACGAGGCGGCGCAGACCGGTCTCCCGCAAGGCACGCTCGCACTTGATGGCGAGGGTGTCCACCACCGCCTCCTCGAAACCGCGGGCCACGTCGGCCCGGGTCTGCTCATCCTGGGGCGCGTTCTTGAGCACCGTGAGTACCGCGGTCTTGAGGCCGCTGAAACTGAAGTCGAGGCCGGGGCGGTCCACCATGGGCCGCGGCAGCTTGAAGCGCTTGGGGTCACCCTGCTCGGCGAGTTTGGCGAGGGCGGGTCCGCCCGGATACGGGAGCTTCAGGAGCTTCGCCACCTTGTCGAAGGCCTCGCCGGCGGCATCGTCGATGGATTCGCCCAGGGTGCGGTAGCGGCCGATGCCTTCCACTTCCACGAGCAAGGAGTGGCCGCCCGAGACCAGGAGCGCCAGGAAGGGGAACTCGGGCCGGGGGTCCTCCAGCATGGGTGCCAGGAGATGACCCTCCATATGGTGGACCCCCAGGGCCGGCACCCCCCAAGCCATCCCCAGGGAGCGGGCGAGGCAGGACCCCACCAGCAGGGCTCCCACGAGGCCGGGACCGGCGGTATAGACGATGCCATCGAGGTCTGTGGGAGCGGTACCCGCCTCTTTCAGGGTCCGGTCCACCATGGGCAGGAGCTTCCGGACATGGTCCCGGGAGGCCAGCTCCGGTACCACCCCGCCGTACTCGGCATGGAGCTTCACCTGGCTGTAGAGGGCATGGGCCAGGAGGCCCCGGGCGGTGTCATAGACCGCCACGCCCGTCTCATCGCAGGAAGTCTCTATACCTATTACACGCATATGGGGGTGCTAAATAGCCGTCCGGTCAGGGGCTTAGGCTTTGCAATTCTACACGCCGATGCGTAGAATTCCGGCCCTTTCCAGGGGTCTTCAGGCCCCCTACCGACCCCTAGGTGAGGACAGAATGCCCAGCGTACGCGTTAAAGAGAACGAGCATTTCGACGCCGCCCTGCGCCGCTTCAAGCGCGCCTGCGAGAAGGCCGGCGTCATGACCGAGCTGCGTCGCCGCGAGTTCTACGAGAAGCCCACCCAGGAGCGCA
>DASYZF010000407.1:0-1950 GCA_035946515.1 Gammaproteobacteria bacterium
TACGCACAGGGCGATGCCGATGAGGATGCCGCGGAGGGTGATCTCCTTGAGCGGCATGGCGGCGGCTGCGGCGGGTTTGCTGCGGCTGCGGGTCTTCTTTTTCATGGCATATCCCCAAGTACCGGAATGAGGTCTTCCCGCCCCTCTTCGAGGGGCGAGGGTGAGAGCCGTCCCGCCGGTCTCGGCCGCCGGGGTGGCGTGTACCATAGCGCATCCGTCCCCCGGGTGTCTTGCTCCCCAAGGTCCCGCCATGTCCACCGAAGCCCGTGAACGCCTGCGCCTGATTGTGGCGTTCGCAGTGGTCTATGTGGTCTGGGGTTCGACCTTTTTCGCCATCCGCGTGGGCGTGCAGGACATCCCGCCCTTCCTCTTGGCTGGCGCGCGCAACACCAGCGCCGGTTTGGTCTTGATGCTGGTGGCCATGGCGAGCGGCCAGTTGCCGCCCTGGCGCTCGCCGGACTGGGCCACAGCCCTGCCCGTGGGCCTGCTAATGATCACCCTCGCCAACGGCCTCACCACTCTCGCAGAGGTATGGGTGCCCTCCAACCAGGCGGCGTTGATCTCCGTGAGTTCGGCGCTCTGGACCGCCTGGTTCGGTACCTTCGGTGTCCGCGGCCATCCCCTCAGCCCGCGCTCGCGCTTGGGGCTAGCGCTGGGTTTCGCCGGTGCGGTGCTGCTGCTCATGCCTGGGAAGGGGTTCAGCTTCCAGCACTTGGGAGCGCAGTCGCTGATCCTGATCTCGACCATGTGCTGGGCGGCGGGTGCCATGTATGGGCGCGCTCGGGCACCCGTGACTCCGCCCCTCATGCTCGCCGCCATGCAGATGTTCGTCGGCGGCGTGGCCCTGTTCACCCTCGGCTTCATGAGCGGCGAAGGGCCTCACTGGCAATGGACGCTGCGCGGCGTGGGCGCCGTCGCCTATCTCGCCGTGTTCGGCTCCTGCTTGTCCTACACCACCTATATGTGGCTCATCCGCCACGTGACGCCGGACAAGCTCAGCACCATCTCCTACGTGAACCCGCTGGTGGCGGTGGTATTGGGCTGGATTGGCCTGGGGGAGATGCTGGAGTGGGCCCAGGTGGCGGGGATGGTGGTGATCCTGAGCGGGGTGGTGCTCATCAACAACACGCGCCCCGGCGGGTTGCTCAGGCGCCTGCTCAAGGCTTAGTCGGTGTCGAACTGGTCCCACCAATGCGTCGGCGGCGGTTCCGGCGTCTTCGGCACCGGCATGGAAGCGGCTGCCCGGTTCACGCGGAAGAGCACCATGGGATCCTCCGCATCCGCCTCGATGAGCTGGGTGAAGTAGGGCTCCGTCGGCGCGGGGATGAGCTTGGTGCTTGCCTGCTCACCGCCCACCGGCAGGTCGTACTTGTCCACCAAGAGGTAGTCGCCCGGCTTGATATCCCCGGAACGGATGCGGTCGTAGAGTTCGCGGCTCGAACGCACGTAGGGCATGGGCGCCCCCAGCACGTAGAGCGTCATGGAGCGGGGCCAGCGGTAGCTCACCAGCGGCGCGGGGGACTTCGAGATTTCCGCCTTGATGGTGTTGAAGCCGTCGATGCCGCCCAGGTTCTTGATGCGCGGCACGTGCAGGGTGAGTAGCGGGAAGCAGACGATGAGCCCGCCGAATACCCCGATGATGGCGATGGCGAAACCGCCCAGCAGCAAGCGCACCACCCGGTGCAGGTTGTCGGTCTTGAACACGGGCTCGATGGCGGCCAGCGCCAGCAGCGCCATGGCTGGCGCCGCCGGCAGGATGTACTTGCTCTGCTTGGAAGCGGAGATGCTGAAGAACAGCACCGTCCACACCGTCCAGATGAGCAAGAGGCGCCAGCGGAACTCGCGCCGCGCGTAGCGGAAGCCGTAGTAGAGGCCGAATGGCAGGAGCAGGCAGAGCGGCATCAAGTCGCCCCACACGCTCTGGAAATACATCCACCAGGGCTGCAGGTG
>DASYZF010000408.1:0-5639 GCA_035946515.1 Gammaproteobacteria bacterium
CACCGCTTCCGCGGCGGTGCGGTTCAAAGGGGCGGACGGCGTCACGGTCACGCTGCCGGCTCCCGCGAAGCGCATCGTGAACCTGTCGCCGGATTTCTCGGAACTCCTGTTCGACATCGGTGCCGGCGACACCCTGGTGGGTACCATCGAGTACAGCAACTACCCGGAAGCCGCCAGGAAAGTGCCGCGCATCGGTGACGGCTTCCACGTGGACACGGAGAAGGTGGTGGCCCTGAAGCCGGACCTGGTGCTGGCCTGGCAGGGCGGCACGCCCCAGCTGCTCGTGGCGAAGCTGCGCAGCCTTGGTCTGCCGGTGCTCGCCATCGGCACCCACGACATCACCGACATCGCCGCCAACCTGGAGACCCTGGGGGAGGCCACGGGCCGTGAGGCGCAGGCCAAGCAGGCGGCCGATGCGTTCCGGGCGCGGCTCGCCGCCTTCAGGGCCCGTTATGCCCAGGAAACCCCCATCCGGGTGTTCTACGAGATCAGCGCCGAACCGCTCTATACCGTAGGCGGTGCCCAGAGCATCAGCCGGCTCATGGCCATCTGCGGCGGGAAGAACATCTTCGCGGACCTGACCGAGCTCGCTCCGGTGGTGGGGCTGGAGGCGGTGCTGGCCCGGGATCCCGAGGCCATCGTCACCGGCAACGGGGAAGGGGACGTGGCGGAGCGCTTCAAGCTCTGGCAGAAATGGCCGCAGCTCTCCGCGGTGCGCGCCGGGAACCTCTACGCCATGAACGACGACACCATCTCGCGCGCCACGCCGCGCATCCTGGATGCGGGCGAGCAGCTTTGCCAGGACTTGGATCAGGCCAGGGCGAATCTGGCGAAGAAGAAGTAAGGTCTCAGCTCTTCTTTCTTTCGTGGTTCCAAAGCACTTCCGCGCCTTTGTCCTGGCGCGAGATCACCCGTGCCAGCACGAACAACAGGTCCGACAAGCGGTTGAGGTAGCGCAGGGCTTCCGGGTTCACTTCGGTCCGCTTGGCGAGAGTCCAACTGCGGCGCTCAGCGCGCCGGCATACGGTGCGGGCGAGATGGCAGGCCGCCGCCGCGCGGCTGCCGCCCGGCAGGATGAATTCCTTGAGGGGCGGGAGCGCGTCGTTGAAGCCGTCCAGCTCCTGCTCGAGGCGCGCCACCTGGGTCCCGCCGATGGCGATATGGCCGGGGATGCAGAGCTCGCCGCCCAGGTCCAAGAGCTCGTGCTGGATGCGCCCGAGGCAGGCATCGATGTCCCGGGCGGAGACCTCGGCACGCAGCATGCCGATGACGCTGTTGAGTTCGTCCACCGTGCCGTAGGCTTCGACCCGCGGGTCGTCCTTGGGCACGCGGCTGCCGTCGCCGAGGCCCGTGGTGCCGTCGTCGCCGGTCTTGGTGTAGATCTTGCTGAGGCGGTTGCCCATGAATCTTAACCCTCAGTTTCCTCGCTTATTATGAAAGATGACAAGCGGCGCCTAATGAGAAACAGGAATAGGCCAGAGATGATTTGGATGCCGCCCCATATTGCGAGCTGGTACGTGATTGCGAAAGCCCATCTGGCATATTTGTCTAGCGGTCCTACAGCCAGGACGAATGCCGCTACAGCCAGGACAATGAATAAACAACCTAAGATGAAGAGAATTCCTGCATAGGCTCGGACCATGATATGGACGGTTTGTCTTGTTTCCATGCGTTAGCACTCCCTAGCTCAATTCTAACCAGTCCTGCCGCTTTGGGGTTCATTTCTTGATGTCATCGTATAACTATGGCATCCCTGCCTTTTTCCGCGCCATCCCGCGGCGCGGGCGACTTTTGTCGCGGCAAAAGTCGCCAAAACCGCTCTCCCGGAGCGCGGGCCGCGAAGCGCGGCTGCCCTGCGCTTCTCGCTCGCTGCGGGGCCGCGCTCACGGACCGTCCCTGGCCCTTCGCGCGGACTCGTCATCCTGACTTCGTCCCTGCGGGCCGACCTTGCTCGCTGCGATGCTCAGCTCGCGCTACGGGGTAAAGAAATACGCGCTACTTCTGACAGTCAGGACAGTAGTAGGTGGAGCGCTGACCCGTGACTTTCGCGACGATGGTGCCGCCGCAGCGGTAGCACTTTTCCCCCTCGCGGCCGTAGACCCGCAGCCGTTGCAGGAAGTAGCCCGGTTCCCCGTCCTCCCGGGTGAAGTCCCGGAGCGTGGTGCCGCCCGCCTTGATGGAGGCGGTGAGCACTTTCTTGATGCCCTTGGCGAGCGCCGCGTATTCCTCGCGGCTGACGCGTCCGGCGGCGCGCCCGGGGCGGAGGCGCGCGAGGTAGAGGCTCTCGCTGGCGTAGATGTTGCCCACGCCCACCACGATCCGGCTGTTCATGATGAAAAGCTTCACCGCGAGCTTGCGGCCCCGGGAGCGCCTGAAGAGATGGTCGCCGTCGAAATCCTCCCCCAGGGGTTCGGGCCCCAAGCCACGCAGCAGCGGGTGCTCGGCCGGATCGCCCCGGGTCCAGAGCAGGGTGCCGAAGCGGCGCGGGTCCCGGAGACGCAGCGCCTGGCCGCTGTCCATGACGAGGTCCACGTGGTCGTGCTTCTGGGGTGGAGTGTCCTTGGACAGCACCCGCAGGCTCCCGGACATGCCGAGGTGCAGGATGGCGGTGCCGGTCTTGCTCTTCAGCAGCAGGTACTTGCCGCGCCGTGACACGGCTTCGATACGCTGCCCGGTGAGCTCGCGGGCGAGCGCGGGCGGCACCGGCCAGCGCAGGCGCCGGTCGCGCACCGTCACGGCCGTCACGCGCCGCCCCTTGAGGTACGGCTCGATGCCGCGCCGCGCGGTCTCGACTTCAGGGAGTTCGGGCATGGCGGACCCTCACCGGGTCTTGGCGGCAGGCGCCGCGTGCGTCACCTGCAGCAGCGTGTCCTTGAGGCTCTCGTCCAGGTCGTACTGCAGTCCCAGGTCCGGGCGCGCCAGCACCAGGAAGTCCGGGTCCTTGAGGATGGCGAAGCGCAGCGGCGCCTTCTGCCCGGCGAGGGACACGGCCACCTCGCCCTGGGGCGCGCCCTTGCCGATGGGTGCCACGCTGATGGCGAGGTTCTCCTGCCAGGCCTCGATGAAGCGTTGGATGTCGTCGGCCGAGACCTTGGGGTCGGCCGGGGAGAGCTGCCAGATGCCGTCCTTGTCGCGGGTGAGGGTCGCATCCGGCAGCTGCAGGGCGGTGACCTCGGCGCCCGCGGGCAGGAGCCCTTTGTCTATCCACCAATAGGCATCGTGGTCGATGCGGTAGAAGAGCTGCGCGTCCACGAGGTGGATGGTGCCGCCTGTGAGCACGTACTGCTCGTTGTTCACGGGCTGGAAGCCGCCGAAGCGGTAGTCGGAGTCGTTGATCCAGAGTTCGGCCTTCGGTTTGTCGAGACCGTATTGGGCGAGGTCGCGGCCCGCGGCCGGGAAACTGTCCCGGCTCGGGACGTCGAGGTAGTCGAGCAGCGTCTTCATCAGGTTCGGGTCCGCGGAGAGGGTGAAGGGGGCCGTCATCTGCCACCCCTTGGCGCCGAGCTTGAGGTCCGTGGGCTTCTGGCCCGGCACGGCGACACGGACCTCGTGTACGTCAGCGGGTTTGAGACTGATCAGGCGCACCGTCGCAGCGGGGTGCCGCGTACCGGGCTTGAAGTAGCTCAGGGCGGCGAGCGCCGCCACCACCGCCACCAGCGCGATGTTGAGCCCGGTGCGGCTATTCACCGCGGCTCACCGGCGACGCCGGCGGACCCACACGCCGATGCCCGAGAACAGGAAGATGAGCGGCAGCACCAGCAGGAAACCGAAGCCGATCAGGCCCTGCTGCTGGGGCGTGAGGATCAGGCTCAGGTCCGGTGCCGGACGCGGGTCGATGCTGATGTAGCTGTCGTCGTGAGCCAGCCAGTTGAAGATGTTGAGGCCGAGCGTCAGGTTGCCGCCGTTGCCCAGGTACTGGTTGGAGAGGAAGTCGCCGTCGCCCGTGACCACCACCCGTTGTTCACCCTGCTGGTCGCCGCCCTTGAGGCTGCGGGTGAGGGAGAGGCCGATGCTCAGGGGGCCGAGCTTGTCGCCGCGCTTGGGGTCGTAGCTCACGTTGCCTTCCAGCGGGCCCGTCTCCAGCCAGCTGCGGGGCAGGGTGCTGAGGAAGGGCTGCGCCTGCCAGCCGCTGTCCGGGTCGGCGTCCACGGAGGTGGCGGCCGGGAACAGGGTCGCGGTGCTGAAGTCCTTGGTGATGGCGCTGTCGTCGCTGTACTTCGGCACCAGCAGGATCTTGGGGTCGTTGATGCCGAAGAGCTGGGACTCGGGGTCGACGATCGTGCCCTTGCCAAACTGCAGCCCCAGGTCCTGGGCCAGGGGCTCCAGGCCGTATAGGGGGCCCGGGTCCGCGAGCCACAGGAGGTTGCCGCCGTGCTTCACGTAGTTGCGCACGATGGCGACCATGCCGGGCAAGAGCTTCGCCTGGGGGCCGGCGATAACCAGCACCGAGGTGTTGTTGGGGATCGTGGGGTTGGCGGCGAGGCTCAGGGTCTCCACCTTGATGCCCTTGTCCTGAAGCTGCTTGCCGAACTCGCCCAGGTCGAAGTTGTGCTGGCCGAGCGGGTCGCGCTCGCCGTCGCCGGCGAGGAACACCACGTAGCGCTCCGAGGAGCGCGCCAGGCTCTCGATGGCGTTGGCCACCGCGCTCTCGTTGATCTGCTGCAGGTTCTGGCTGCGGCCGGCGTAGGCCACGCTGAGCTCCCCGTCCACGGTGACGCCGGCGCGGCGGGCGGCCTCCGGGTCCTTGTCCGTGTCCACGAAGTCGAGGCTCGCGTCCTTCTTCACCCGCTGATAGTTGGAGACGAAGCGTGTCAGGGGGTCCTTCAGGGGTGAGCCGTCGCGCACGTAGGCGGTGAAGCTGAGCGGCTTGTCCAGGGTCTTGAGCAGCTTCACGCTCGCCGGCGAGAGCGAATTGCGGTCGCCGTAGGTCCAGTCCGCCTGGTAGACGTACTGGGTGCTGAGCCTGGCGAGCACGCCGATGGCGGCCAGGAACAGCACCAGGAACACGGCGCCCTGGATTACCACTTGGCGGCGGGATTTGCGGGTCACGAGCATCGGGCCCTCCTCAGTGCTGCAGCCGGTGCCCGTCCAGGCGCCGGATGCTCAAGACGAGGAAGGTGAGGATGAACAGCAGGTAGTAGATGACGTCGCTGCTGTCGAAGGAGCCGCGCAGCAGGGTGCTGTAGTGGTCCACCAGGGACAGGTAGTGCAGCACCGCGCTGTAGCGGGCGTCGCCCTGGCTCAGCCAGTTGATGATCCACAGGAACAGCAGCAGGCCGAAGCTCGACACCGCGGCCACCACGGGCTGGCGGGTGAGGGTGGACATGTAGAGCCCCGCCGCCGCGAAGGCGCCCACCAGCAAGAGCAGGCCCAGCACGTCGGCGGCGAGTTTGCCGTAGTCGAGGTGGGTGCCGAGGGCCAGCGACAGGGGCATGAGGGTGATGAGTCCCACCATGATGGCCAGGAACCCGAACAGCCCCAGGTACTTGCCGAGCACGATCTCGGTCATGCGCACCGGCGCGGAGAGCAGCAGCGCCAGGCTGCCGCTGCGCCGCTCCTCGGCCACGAGCCGCATGGAGAGCAGCGGCACCACGAGCAGCAGCACGATGCTGGAGATGCTGAAGAGCCCGGCCCCCACC
>DASYZF010000409.1:0-2270 GCA_035946515.1 Gammaproteobacteria bacterium
GACTTCGGATAGTTGAAGCCGCCGTACACCAGGCCGAAGAGACCGGCGGCCACGAGCAGGACGGCGACGATCTTGAGTATTTTCATGTTGCCTCCTCCGTATAGCGTGTCCATGTCAAATCGAATTATCCGGACGCGCCGCGCGCGCGTCGCTCCACCGGCAGTATCGCTCCACCCGGATGCCCCGAACTGTGCATCAGTGCACGGAACCAGGGACGCCCAGCGCCTACGGTAGACTCGCACAGTGAAAGGACGATGTCGGTCCCGTGACGGCATCGCTAGGGTGAATTGTCATGAGACTTACATACGCCAGTCTTTGCATCGCGCTCTTCTCCACCTGCACCTTCGCCAAGGGCATGGAAGCTGCACCGGCGTCCTCCACCCAACCCGGGCCGCCCGCCTCTACCGGTTGCCCGCCGGTGGGGACCGAGGCGCCGCCCGCTTCCACCGGTAACCTGCCGCCCCATCGCCGCTCCCCCGCGAAGGCGCCCCAGGATCAAGCCCGCCAGGACGAGAAACTCATCCCCGGCAGTCCCATGCATCCGCTCCCGCCCAGACCGCTCCCGCCGCCGCCTCCCTGCCATCTTTAGGGCCGGCACGCCGGACTGCACCGGCGCCTGATGGGCTGAAGCAACAATCCCCGTCCAAGTCCGGGACGAAACGCCATGGGCTTTTATCCGCGTCCGATAGCGGCGATTCCAAGAAATGAATCAGGCATGTTTCAGAAATACGCCGGACAGCGGCCGCCACGTCCCTGCTAGACCTAATGGGCGTCAAGGCCACCGGAGAGATTCATGTCTTCACTCAAGCTGCCGATCTTCAACCGGCCCCTCCAGCCCCTGCAGGCGATCCTGCTCCTCGCCCTGCTGTTCGGCACCCTGGATATCCTGGATGCCACCCTGTTCTGGGGCATCGCCATGGACGTGGCTCCGATCCATATATTCCTGGGCATCGCGAGCGGACTCCTGGGTAATGCTGCGTTCGGCGGCGGTGCGGTCACCGCCCTGCTCGGCGCCCTGCTTGAGTTCTTAGGTTTCGCCTGCCTGTTGGGGATCTTCTGCCTGGCGGCGTGGAAGTGGCCGGCGCTGCGCAGCCAACCCTGGGGGGCGGGCTTGGGCTATGGGCTCGTGAGCTACGCTGTCATCCATTATCTGTTGCTGCCGCTCTCGGCCTATCACATCGTCCCGGGCTTCTACCCCATGGTGTTCGTGAACGTGCTGCTGGCACAGACCCTCTTCGTGGGCGTTCCCTGCGCCATGCTCGCCGGCGCCATGGGATCGGTGGCCAGCGCAGCGGATGAAGAAGCTCGCCCGGGGGCGCCCCAGGCCTCCACCGGCGGCTGAAGGCTCCTCAGGCGATGAGACCGCCCACATGATGGGCGCCGGTACCGATGCCGCCCGGGAAGACGTGCTCCAGGGCGGCATCGGACAGCTTGAGATGGCGCGTGAGCAGTGCGGCGGCCACCTGACGGAAATCCGTGGTCACCGCCAGGTCCCGGTTCTGATATAGCTGGTCGTCGGCGAGCCCCGGCCATTCCCCATAGACCTTGCCGCCTTTCAAGCTCCCCCCCATCACCCACATCACGTTGCCGTGACCGTGATCGGTGCCGGCGTTGCCGTTCTCCCGCACCGTGCGCCCGAATTCAGACATCACGAGTATCGCGGTGTCCTCATAGGTGCGGCCGAGCCCCTGCGCGAGGGCGACCAGACCTTCACCCAGGGACTGCAGATGATTGGAGAGCTGGCCTTTCGCCGCGCCCTCCCCCACGTGGGTATCCCAACCACCCACTGACAGGAACGCGAGCCGGATGCTGGCATCGCTACTCATGAGCTTCGCGAGGCGTGTCGTGTCCTGGGCGAAACCCATCACCGACGGCGCACCGTTGTAGGAGTTCGCCATGTCCTGGCTGAGATCGCTCATGAGCTCGCCGCGGGCCCGCTGTCCTTGCTGGAAGGCCATGTCCACGGGCGTGTCACCCTGATAGAGCGCGGCGAAGGCATCCGCCACCTTCGGCCGGTCCATGGCGATGGGATGGTCTGCGTTCCGGCCGAGAGGCAGGTTCGAGACTGCGTTCGGGCCGCTCAGGATGCGCGGCAGGGTGGGGCCGAGGCTCAAGGCTTCCGTCGGCGAGCGCGGCCCGGGCAAGGCCCCCAACACCCGGTTCAACCAGCCATCCGGCGTGGTGGCGACCCCAGGAGTGCCGCTCTCCATGAAAGCCTGGGCCTCGAAATGGGAGCGGCTGGGGTCCGGTGAGCCGCTGGCATGCACGAA